>NZ_LGCW01000026.1:0-28371 GCF_001279365.1 Streptomyces sp. NRRL F-5755
GGGTGAGGGCGGGGACGGGGACGGGGGCGGGTGATGGGCTCACGGTGCCTCCTCCGGAGAAGAAATCAGTAGACAAATTTGACTACCGGCCCAGGAAGGTACGCCTGCGAAGCACTCTAGTCAAACTTGATTATTCGACGGACGGCCCCGGCCCGGCGCCATCCTCCGCATCCGCATTCGCATCCGCATCCGGGCCCCCATCCGGACCCGCATTCGACTCCGGATCCGGCTCCCCCGTAGCGAACGGATTCTCCTGCCCCTCCGCCAGCACCCCCACGAACGGCTCGCCCTCGCCCGCGAAGACGTACGCCCCGCGCTCGATCCGGTCGATCAGCCCGCGGGACCAGTCCGCGCCGGTGTCCGCCGCGTTCACCCACATGTTCATGATCTCGCCGATGTGGCCGAGCTGTTCCGGGCCGTCCGCCGGTGTGTAGTACTCGGTGACCGACTCCCGCCACTCCTCCAGGCCCCGCACCCGCTCCTTCAGCAGGGCCACGGCCTCCTCGCGGGGCAGGTCGACGATGAAGCCGATCGCCGCGCTCAGTTCGTCCACCTTGCGGTCGTACTGGGACAGGGAGTCGCGCAGCAGCTTGAAGTACTCCGCCGTGCCCGCCTCGGTCATCTCGTACTCCGTGCGCGGGGGGCCGCCGGCGGTGCTGGGGGCGATGTCGTGCGCGTGCAGCAGCCCCTGCTTCGCCATCTGTTTGAGGGCGTGGTAGATCGACCCCGGTTTGGCGTTGGACCACTCGTGGGCGCCCCAGTATTCGAGGTCGTTGCGCACCTGGTAACCGTGCGCCCGCCCGTGCTGCCGCACGGCCCCCAGTACCAACAGCCGGATCGCCGACATCGTCTCCTCGCATCCTTCACACTCGCGCTGCCGCCAGCCTAGACCTCTTCTCTACTCAAGTTTGAATACCCGCTTGGCGCGCCCTACGCTCACCCGCATGGCCGAGACCGTGATTCCGATCCTCCCGTGCCCCTCCATCGACGAACTCCTCGACTTCTACCGGGCCCTCGGTTTCGAGGTGACCTCGTACCAGAAGAGCCCGAACCCGTACTGCGGCGTCCGCCTGCGCGGCATCGAGCTGCAGTTCTTCGGGATGAAGTCGTACGACCCGACCACCTCGTACAGCACCTGCTACATCCTGACCGACGACGTGGACGGGCTCCACGCGGCCTTTCGCGCGAACCTGAGGGCCGCGTACGGCAAGGTGCCGACCCGCGGGCTGCCGCGGATCGGGGCGCTGAAGGACATGGCGTACGGCCTGCGGCAGTTCCTGATGACCGACCCCGGCGGCAACTGCATACGCATCGGGCAGCCGATCGCGGACAGTTTCGACTACCCGGCCGTCCCCAAGGAGCGGTACGCGCGAGCCCTGCACCAGGCGACGCTGTTCGCCGAGTCCAAGGGCGACCACGCCGGGGCGGCCCGCATCATCGACCGGGTGCTGGAGGACGAGCGGGACGCACCGGGCAGTGAAGCGGCACCGGCCGGGCCGACCGCGCTCCAGCTCTTCCAGCTTCTCGTCCTGCGCGCCGAGACGGCTGCTCAGTTGGACGGCTCGACAGCGGCCGTTCCCTGGCTCGACCGGGCGGAGGCGGTCGAACTCGACGCCGCGGAGCGCAAGTCGGTACGCGACGCGCTGCGCCGGGCGGCGGAGTTGCGCGACGACGTGGGCTGACGGCGTGGGCGGCCGGGCAGCGGGGCGGAATGGGCCGCAGGCACCCCGTACGGCCGGGCCACTGTCCGGGACACGCCCGTCCCAGCGCTCTGACCAGCCCGGACACCGCCTGCTTGTCCGGGACAGGCCGACCCCGTTGTCCCGCCGTCATGGCCGTACGCAGACTCCTGGCCCGTCGGCCGGAGTTGGGGCGGAAGCCCTGCCCCTCCCGGCCGCGAGCTGTCCAGATGGTTTCTGCGAAGGGATACCGCATGCGTACGTCGAAGAAGCTGGTGGCCGTGGCCGGACTGGTGGCCGGAAGTGGACTCATCTGGGCGGGGCCTGCAACGGCTCAGACGAGCGCGCCGACGACGACCGCGGCGGCCGTACGGGCTCTCCCCGCCGGTACGGCGCTCTCCCCCGCCCAGGCCCTCGCGGCGGGGTGCACCAAGGGCGGTCACGGCCAGTCGGTCGGTTTCGCTAACTGCCCCGCGTCCTTCGGCAAGTTCAAGGTACGGGTCTGGTGCACCTGGGCCGGCAGCGGCCTCAGCGCGTCGTGGCGCACCAAGTACAACGCCGCGAGCTGCAGCACCGGCAGCGTGCACACCGAGTCCAACGGCATCGAGATCATCAAGTACTGAGCGCGGCGCCCGGCACCGGCACGGGGGGCTGGTGCCGGGTCCGCCCGGTACGGAGGGGCCGCCTCAGCCCTGCGCCGCGCGCTCCTCGTCGACCAGGGTGAAGGCGGTCTTGCCGTCCAGGGACTCGCGGATGATGTCCGCGTGGCCGGCGTGCCGGGCGATCTCCTCGATCAGGTGGAGCAGCAGCCAGCGCATCGACTGCTCCGCCTTCGGCGGGAACCAGGGGGCCTCGGGCAGCGGGAACGTGCCGTTCAGGTCCGGCTGCGACCGGATGAACTCCTCGGTCGCCCGCGCCGTCTCCGCCCACTCCGCGAGCACGCTCGCGACCGTCTGCGACTCCTCCAGCTGGAAGCTCAGGTGGTAGTTGGTCATGTCGCGCTGGACGGTGTGCGGCACCTGCTGGGCGGTTTCCAGCCAGTCGCGCTCCACCTCGGCGACGTGCTTGAGCAGACCGGCCAGGGACAGTTCGCTGGCGGACGGCTTACGGGTGGCCTGTTCGTCGGTGAGCCCGAGAACGGACCGGCGGATACCGCCGCGCTGCGCCTCCAGGAAGGCCAGGAGCGCGCCGCGCTCGTCGCCGTGGGCTTCGGCCGGAACGTGAGTGGGCATGGGAGCCGCCTTTCGTGAGGGCCGCGGCGCTGCTGCCGTGGTCCGACAGGGAAAAAGCTACGGGCCATTGAGGACAGGTGGTGTCCTCAATGGCCCGCGGCTTTGGCCGCATGCCGAAAATCGCCGGCCTGGGTACGGGAAGCCCCGGCCACCGGCGCCCGTCCGGGCCGCGTCGGCCGGTCCGGACGGGCGTACGGGCGGTGGCGCGGACGGACGTACGGGCGGTGTGGCGCGGACGGAAAGCGGACGGCCGTCAGAACGGGAACCGCGACCGCCCGTGCTGAATGGAGATCCACTTGGTGGTGGTGAACGCCTCCACCATCGCGTCGCCGTTCAGCCGCCCCAGCCCGGAGCCCTTCTCGCCGCCGAAGGGCACGATCGGCTCGTCGTGCACCGTGCCGTCGTTGATGTGGATCATGCCGGT
Organism: Streptomyces sp. NRRL F-5755; assembly: GCF_001279365.1. Classification (NCBI taxonomy): domain Bacteria; kingdom Bacillati; phylum Actinomycetota; class Actinomycetes; order Kitasatosporales; family Streptomycetaceae; genus Streptomyces; species Streptomyces sp. NRRL F-5755. Next base: position 3,336 of record NZ_LGCW01000026.1, read on the forward strand.
CTCGATGCGCTTGGCGAACCGCACGCCGCGCTCGATGTCCGCGGTGTGCACGGCGCCGCTGAGCCCGTACGGGGAGTCGTTGGTGATCCGTACGGCCTCCTCGTCCCCGTCGAACGGGACCAGCGAGACGACCGGGCCGAAGATCTCCTGGGCGAGCGCGCACGAGCCCTCGGGCAGGCCGGCCAGGACGGTCGGGCCGACCAGCGTGCCCCGGGCCGTGCCGTGCACCAGCGCGGTGCCGCCCTCGGAGACGGCGCGCTCCACCACCGCGGTCACCGCCTCCGCCTGCCCCTCGTTGATCAGCGGGCCGATGTGGGTGGCCGGATCGGTCGGGTCGCCCACCTTCAGGGTCTTGACCTTGGCGACGAACTTCTCGGTGAACTCCTGCTCCACCGCGCGGTCCACCAGCACCCGGTTGGCGGCCATGCAGACCTGGCCCTGGTGCACGAAGCGGCTGAAGACGGCGGCGTCCACCGCGTAGTCGATGTCGGCGTCGTCCAGGACGACCAGCGCGCTGTTGCCGCCCAGCTCCAGGACGGTGCGCTTGAAGTGGGAGGCGGCGACGGTCGCGACGTGGCGGCCGACCTTCTCCGAGCCGGTGAAGGAGATGACCTTCGGCACCGGGTGCTCGATGAGCGCGTCACCGATCTCCGCGATGTCGGTCACCACGACGTTCAGCAGCCCGGCCGGCAGCCCGGCCTCCTCGAAGACCTTGGCGACCAGGCCGCCGCCGCAGACCGGGGTGTTCTGGTGGGGCTTGAGCACGACGGCGTTGCCGAGCGCGAGCGCGGGCGCCACCGACTTGACCGACAGCAGGAACGGGAAGTTGAAGGGGCTGATGACGCCGACGACGCCGACCGGGAGGCGGTAGAGCCGGTTTTCCTTGCCGTCCGCCGGGGACGGCAGAATGCGGCCCTCGGCCCGCAGCGAGAGCTGGATCGCCTCGCGCAGGAATTCCCGTACGAGGTGCAGCTCGAAGGCCACCTTGGCGTGCGTGCCGCCGACCTCGGCGGCGATCGCCGCGCCGAGTTCCTGCTCCCGGTCGTCGATGATCCGCAGCGCGCGCTCGAAGACCAGCCTGCGGGTGTACGGGTTGGTGGCCCCCCACTCCCCCTGCGCGCGTTCGGCGGCACGGTACGCCTGGTCGATCTCGTCAACGGTGGCGACGGTTATGGACGCCAGCTTCTCCCCGTCATAGGGATTGAAATCGACGATGTCCCACGAGCCGCTTCCGGCCCGCCATTCGCCGTCGATGTACTGGTACGCCAACTCGTCGAAGAAGGACATGAGAAATCCCAATCTGGAGGGCGGGACGCGCATCGGAGCGTCCGGCCGGGGGGTGCTGGCTCCTGATTGGAACTCATGCTACCTACGGGTTAAGTCAGTTGGAGTAGACCACGTATCAAGTCCCTGGTCTCGGCCGGATTCGGACTGTCCTCCTGGAGGCGGTCCATGACATGCGCGTACTGCGCCACCTCGTCGCGCTTGTCGAGATAGAGGGCGCTGGTCAGCTGCTCCAGGTAGACGACGTCGGGCAGCCCGGGCTCCGGGAATCCGAGCGTGGTGAAGGCGCCGCTCTCGCCCGCGTGCCCGCCGAAACTGAACGGCATCACCTGCAGGCGCACGTTCGGCCGCTCGGAGAGTTCGATCAGGTGCCGCAGCTGCCCGCGCATCACCTCGCGGTCGCCGTACGGGCGGCGCAGCGCCGCCTCGTCGAGCACGCAGTGGAACTCCGGCGGGCGCTCTGCCAGCAACAACTTCTGCCGCTCCAGACGCAGCGCGACCCGGCGGTCGATTTCCGCCGCACCGGCATCGGGCATTCCGCGGCGCACGACCGCATGCGCGTACTCCTGCGTTTGCAGAAGCCCGTGCACGAACTGGACCTCGTAGGCGCGGATGAGGGAAGCGGCCCCCTCCAGGCCCACATATGTCTGAAACCAGCCGGGCAGAACGTCGCCGTAACTGTGCCACCAGCCCGCGACGTTGGCCTCCCGGGCCAGTACGAGCAGCGCCTCGCGCTCCTGCGGATCGTTCACGCCGTACAGCGTGAGCAGGTCCTCGACATCCCGGGCCTTGAAGCTCACCCGGCCCAGTTCCATCCGGCTGATCTTCGACTCGGAGGCGCGGATGGAGTAGCCGGCCGCCTCGCGGGTGATCCCGCGCGACTCGCGCAACCTGCGGAGCTGTGCCCCCAGCAGGATGCGCCGCACCACGGACCCGCTCGATTCACTTGCGGACACCTTTGTGACCCTCCCATGGCCCACCCCGTCCAACAGTGGGCCGCAGTCTGCCACGTCCGGGCTTCGTTGAGTGCTCATCCGGTTACTGATGTGTGAGGTCCGGGCAGCCGCTCCGCAAGAACACGTAGGAAGAAATACGCGTGAAGTGGCATGCCCGCCCCCAAACAGGGCGCGTGCACGTGCATCTGCCCTTGCATCTGGCGTACGCATTGGGAACCATGGGCAGCGCACGCATGCACGCTCGTGAAAGATCCGCCAGACCGCCAGATCCGGGTGCCCGGCCAGGATCATGACGTCCGCGAATGCCAGGGGTGCCTCGCATGGGAACCAAGGTTTCGACCATGCTCCAGCCGTTATGGCAGGGCTTTCCTTCCGCCGACCCCCTGGCCGTCTCCGGTTCCGTCTCCTATTCGCTGGCACCACGGTACGAGTCGGTGCGCGGTGCCCGGCAGTTCACCCGCGAGACACTGCACCGATGGGAGCTGGAGGAGATCTTCGACGGGGTCGCCCTGGTCGTCTCCGAACTGGTCACCAACGCGCTGCGGCACACCGCGGCGGTCGGCGGCGGACCGTGCGACACGTCCCACGACGACGCGTCCGCACTCCCCGCCAGGCTGCACCTGATGCGCTGGTCGTCCCGGCTGGTGTGCGCGGTACGGGACTCCAGCGACGCGTCACCGGAGGCCGGGGAGGCCGAGGCCGGCGCGGAGTCGGGCCGCGGCCTGTATCTGGTGGACGCCTTCAGTGACGGCTGGGGCTGGCACCCCCTGGCCGACGCGCCGCACGGCAAGATCGTGTGGGCGCAGTTCAGACTGCCCTGAGCGGCGGATGCTCCGGGGCCGCGGGGGCACGGGGCCCGGGGGCCCCGGAACATCCGCCGGCCTGCCCGGACGGCCGGAACCGTCCGGGCAGGCGCGCGGGCAGGCGGTGGTCAGTCCCTGACCAGGTGGTCGAACTCACCGTCCTTGACACCCAGGATCATCGCCTCGACCTCGGCCGGCGTGTAGACGAGCGCCGGTCCGTCCGGGAAGCGCGAGTTGCGTACGGCGATCTCGCCGCCCGGCAGCCGCGCGAACTCCACGCAGGAGCCCTGCGAGTTGCTGTGCCTGCTCTTCTGCCAGATCACACCGTGGAGATCCGTTGCGGCCATGCCGTTGTATGCGTCGGGCACAGGTGTCTCCCCCGGTGGATGCGATGGTCAGCGGTGGTGGATCCGGGCGCGCTGAGCGGTTGGCATTCGATGATGGTCTGTCAGTAGCAGTGCCGACAACAGGAAACGGTGTCAACTGCAACTGCTTGGGATCATAGCTGCGTTCATGTGCCGATGCATGGTCGGATGCACGTGCACGACGGCCCGTAAAAGCCTGGTCACAGCACGTCGAGCACCCTGGGCACCTCACGCAACACCCGCATCACCGGGCCACCGCGCCCGGGTCCCCGCTCACTTCGACGCGTACGGCAGCAAAGCCATCTCCCGCGCGTTCTTGATCGCCCGGGCCAGCTGCCGCTGCTGCTGCGCGCTCACCCGCGTGACCCGGCGGCTGCGGATCTTGCCGCGGTCGGAGATGAACTTCCGCAGCAGGTCGGTGTTCTTGTAGTCGATGTAGGTGATTCCGGCCGCGTCCAGGGGGTTGGGACGGGGCGCGGACTTCTTGCGGGGGTCGTGGCGACGGGGCATGGAGGGCTCCTGAGGTCGTACGGGCAGGTCGCGGCCGTAGGGAAGCGGCGTATGCGACCGGCGGGGAACGGGGAAGGCGGCCGGTGGAAAGCCGGCGGATCGGCGGCCGGCGCCGAGTCGGCGGACTGGCGGCCGGCAGGAATCCGGCGGATTACGGAACGGGATCGAGGAGTTCGTCGAACGCCGGGGCCAGCCGCTTCCACGCCTCGGGCCCGCCCGCGTACTCCTCGTCCGTCAGCAGGCAGGACTCCAGCAGCGACGTCAGACCGTCGCGGTCCAGCCCCGGCGAGGTGAAGACCAGGTGCTGCGCGCGGTCGCCGTGCTCGGGGTGCCAGTCCAGCGCGGCCGCGGCGCGGCGTACCGGCGGCACCATCTCCCAGGCGGCGTCCGGCAGCGCGGCCAGCCACGGACCGGCGTTCTCGACGCACAGCGCGCCGCCCGCCGCGTCCCACGACAGCAGCGTGTCCGGCCGGTCGGCCAGCCAGAACCGGCCACGGCTGCGGGCCGCCACACAGGTCAGGTCCTCCAGTGCCGCGTACAGCCGGGCCGGGTGGAAGGGCCGGTCGCGGTGCCAGACGAGCGTGCCGACACCGTCCGCGTCCGCCTCCTGCGGCAGCAGCGCGCACGCCGGGTGCTGCCGTGCCGCCGCCGCTTCCACGTCGAAGCCCGCGAGGGCCGCGGCGGCCAGCTCGCCCGGGGAGTCGACGGCCACCTGCCGGGCCGTGGGGTGCAGCTGCGCGAGCAGTGCCAGGTCGGACGCGTCGCCCTCCTCCTCGCCGGGCGCGATGGCGAGCACCGGCGGGTACTCCAGCTGCCGCGCCCAGGTGTCCGCGACGGTCCGCTGGTCGGAGGCCGCCGCGGCGAGCCCCGCCTCGGCCAGGTCGTCGCCGCAGCCCAGGTACGGCAGCAGCAGCGCCGGTTCGACGGCCGTGATGACGCCGGTCAGCGCCAGCTCCGTACCGCCGCAGGCCGTGACCACCTCGGCCATGGCCTTGGGCTCGACGGAGTCCCACAGCTCGACGACGGCCAGCCGGCAGGTGCGCCCCGCGGCCAGCCGCTCCAGCTCGGGCACCAGGTCTTCGCGCAGCGCGCAGCACGCGCAGTCGTTGACCAGCGGCGCCTCACCCGTGTCGAGTACGCCGCCGGCGTCCCGTACGGTCCGGCGAACCGTTCCTTCAGCGGCGGTGGCGAGGTCGTGGTGCAGCGCGACACTGCCGGGCACGGCGCGCAGCAGGCGCTCCACGGTGGTCCGGCGGGCGTCCGAGTGCAGCCCGCCGACGATCACCACGGGCAGCCGGTCCCCATAGCCGCCACTGCCGCCGGGGCCGCCGGTCGCGCCTTCCCGCGACGGGTCCTGCGACGGGCCGCCCATCAGCGGGCCCCGCGCTTCCCGTACCGGCGCTCGAACCGCTCCACGCGCCCCGCGGTGTCCAGCACGCGCGCCGTCCCCGTGTAGAAGGGGTGGCTCGCGGACGAGATCTCGACGTCGATGACCGGGTACGTGTTGCCGTCCTCCCACTCGATCGTCTTGTCGCTGGTCGCGGTCGACCGGGTCAGGAAGGCGAAGTCGGCGGCCCGGTCACGGAAGACGACGGGCCCGTAGGCGGGGTGGATTCCAGGCTTCATGACGCTGCTCAGCGCTCCTCTCGGAAGTCGACGTGGCGGCGGACGACCGGGTCGTACTTCCTCAGCACCAGCCGGTCGGGGTCGTTCCTGCGGTTCTTGCGGGTCACGTACGTGTAGCCGGTCCCGGCGGTGGACCGGAGCTTGATCAAGGGGCGTAGTTCGTTGCGGGCCATGGGCGCTACTATACAGAAATGGTTTCCATTTTCATTAGGAGGTCCTGACCTTGTCCGCCCACTGCCAGCTGACCGGCCGCGCCCCCGGCTTCGGCAAATCCGTCTCGCACTCGCACCGCCGCACATCGCGGCGCTTCGACCCGAACATCCAGCGCAAGCGCTACTGGCTGCCGAGCGAAGGCCGGCACATCCGGCTGACGCTGAGCGCCAAGGGGATCAAGACCGTGGACACGATCGGGATCGAGGCGGCCGTCGCCCGTATCCGCGCACGAGGGGAGAAGGTCTGATGGCCAAGAAGAGCAAGATCGCGAAGAACGAGAAGCGGCGCGCGACGGTGGCCCGCTACGCCGCCCGGCGGGCGCTGCTGAAGTCCGTCATCCGCAACCCGCACACCCCCGAGCAGGAACGGCTCGCCGCCCAGCGCGAACTGACCCGCCAGCCGCGCGACGCGAGCGCCACCCGCGTCCGCAACCGCGACAGCGTCGACGGCCGCCCGCGCGGCTACTTCCGCGCGTTCGGACTCTCCCGCGTAAACCTGCGCGAACAGGCGCACGCGGGGTTCCTGCCGGGGGTGCGGAAGTCGAGCTGGTAGGGGTGGGGGCGGTCCGTCCCGTGGGGACGGGGCGGGCCGTCCGTCGGCTCAGAACTGGCTGGTGTCGATCTCGAAGTCGAACGGGGCGGGAAGGGCGATCGTCTTGGAGAAGGCGACCGCCGACTCACGGGTGTACCGGTCCCCCGCGGGCTCGGAGTACAGGGTCACGCGGTGCGCCTCCCGGTCCACCAGGAGGTAGAGGGGGATGCCGACGCGGGCGTAACCGCGCAGCTTGGGGCCGCGGTCGCGGTCCGCGGTGGACTCGGAGGTCACCTCGCCCACCAGCATCACGGGCGACGGATCGTGGAATTTCAGCCGGCCGCCGAAGCTTCTCTTCGGGGCGATCACCAGGTCGGGAGTGACCTTTCCGGTGATCCATACGCCTGGCACGTTCAGTCCGAGCCCGGTACGCGTGCGCAGTCCCGCGTCCTTGCGGCGGCCGGACACCTGGTCCGCGACTTCGGCCACGATCTCCGCATGCTCGCCGTCGGCGGGTGCTGCCACGTGGATCTCCCCTTCGATCTGTTCCACGCCCCACCCCTCGGGGGCTGCCGCGCTCAACGCTGCGAAGGCCTCCTCGACCGACGCGATCTTGAGCGCGGCGCTGATCGCTTGCTGCTCGCGCTCCGGGGCTGACCAGGCCACAGGACCTCCTTCGTACGGAACGAGCCTGGCAGCACCGGTGACGTCATGCAGCCGTTCGGGCGATCCATCACCCGAACGAGTGTGCCCCCACTTCAGCTGTCCCCGCCCTCATCGATCAAGCGCCGCACCTCCCGGTCGATAAGACCCAGCCGGGCCTCGGCGACCAGGGGGACGGCGCGGCGCTGGCGGCGTGCCTCGGAGGGGTCGATGTCGACCGTGACCAGTGCGGGTTCCCACTTCGGGGCCTGTGCCACCACCGTGCCGCGCGGGTCCACCACGCGGGAGCCGCCCCAGAAGGTGGCGCCGTGCTCGTTGCCGACGCGGTTGACGAAGACGATCCAGCACTGGAGCATCCGCGCCGTGTAGGAGAGCAGGGTGTCCCAGTACGAGCCGGTGTCCATGGCCTCCGGGTCGAGGCTGGCCGCGCTGTTGGTGGGGACGAACAGGACCTCGGCGCCGTCCTGCACGGCGAGCCAGGGCAGTACCGGCTGCCAGGCGTCGTTGCAGACCAGCGTCGCGCCCCGGCCGCCGCTGGGGGACTTCGTGAGGCTGTAGGCGCGCAGCGACTGGCCGGGGCTGACGTGCTTGCGCTCCTCCCAGGAGAGGTAGTTGGGGAGGTACAGCTTGCGGTGGGCGTGCAGCAGCGCGCCGTCCGTGTAGTAGGCGGCGGTGTTGTACGCGCGCAGCACCGTGTGTTCGTGGAAGCCCACGAGGACGTCCGGGCCGAGCGTGCTCAGGTCGCGCAGCCGCGGGTCCTGCGCCTCGACCGACACGTCCCGGGGCAGGACGCCGAGGTGGTATCCGTGCAGGCTCAGCTCGGGGAAGACAACGAGGTCGGCGCCCTGTTCCGCCGCCTTCTCGACCTCTTCGCGCGCGGTGGCGACGTTCGCGTCCACCTCGCCCAGCGCACAGTCCGTCTGCGCCAGCGCCACCCGCATGCCCGTACCTCGCTCCGTCGGCCACCACGCCCGCCGTGACGCCACGCCGCGCGCCGGAGCGGCGGCGAGTCCGCTTCATTGCGTTTTGCGGCGTTACGGGCAGTACGTAGCCATGCTGACAGAGGTTGCGGGCGCGGGCGCGTCCGGGAAGGCGCGGCCCGGTGCCCCGCCTACCCCCGGAGGAATTCCTCCATCGTGGTGGCCAGGGCCACCGGGGTCTCGTGCATCGGGTAGTGGCCCGATCCCTCGATGGTGACGATCTCGACCTGCGGGTACCACCGCTGCCAGGTCTCCCGCATGAGGTCGGCGGTCACCGCCAGGTCGTACGCGCCGACGACCACCCGTACGGGCACGGGGTGGCGCTTGACCGCGTCCGTGACCGCCTCCGAGAGATCGAGCTGCTGCCAGCCGGCCAGATAGGAGGCGTGCGCCTCCTGGCGGGAGATGTCCAGGGAGTGCCGGACCATGCGGTCCAGCCAGATGCGGCTCGCGCGGTGGCCGGTGACCAGGTCGATGATGGCGCGGCGCTTGTCCGGGTCCGCCGAGGCGCCGTAGAAGAGCTCGTGCGTCGCCTCGTCCATCGGGTACGGCGCGGCGGGCACCGGCGCGAGGCCGAGGAGACGGTTCACCCGATGGGGCGCGTTGACCAGCACCTGCTGTGCGGCCTTGGCGCCCATCGAGTGCCCCACCAGGGAGAACCGGTCCCAGCCGAGCTGGTCGGCGAGGGCCAGCGCGTCGCCGGCGATCTCCGGCAGGTCGTAGCGGCCCGGGACGTACTTGCGGTCGCCGTAGCCACGGCAGTCGAGAAAGGCGTACGTGAAGGCGTCACGGTCGAGGAAGTCCAGGACGGAGCCCCAGTTGGCCGAGGTCCCGAACCAGTCGTGAAGAACGATCACCGGGTGCGGTCCGGAACCGATGGCGCGGTGCGCGATGGCCATATGGGCGACTCCCTTGTCTGCCGTGGCGGGGTGGGGCGGTATGCGGCGGGGTGGGCGAAGTGCGGCGTGTGACGGCCGGGCCCGGGTGGGCTCGGCGGGCGCATTCTCCCTTTACTCGGGTGGGCCGGGTAGGGGACGTAACCGGCCAATGTGGTGGTTGACGGCGCTACTTGACGGGGGCGGTCGACCGGGGCCGATGGTGGCGGGGCCGCGCGAGGGCCGTTGTCAGTGGGGTGGTGTGCAATGAGGTCATGAACGGGGATGTGCGGGTGACGTACGAGCAGGTGCTGGCCTGGCGGCTGCGGCGGCAGGGCCTCCTGCCTCGTACGGACGCGTCGGCCGAGGAGATCGTCGGGCGGCTCGCGGGAGTGCAGGCGCAGGTGGCCTCGGCGGCGGAGCTGGCGGTCGCGGTGCGGCAGGAGAAGCCCTCGACGGCGGGTGTGCGGGAGGCGCTGGAGACGCGTTCGCTCGTCAGGACGTGGGCCATGCGGGGGACGCTGCATCTGCTGCCGGCCGGCGCGGCGGGGGCGTATCTCTCCCTGCTCGCCGCCGCGCGGACGTGGGAAAAGGGCGCCTGGCAGCGGGCGTTCGGGGTGAGTCCGCAGCAGATGGAGGCGCTGGGCGAGGCGGTCGGGGAAATCCTGGACGGACAGGTGCTGACCCGGCGGGAACTGACCGGGGCGGTGCTCGCGCGGCCGGGCCTGCGCGGGCTCGGGGAACAGCTGGCGTCCGGGTGGAGCACGGTGCTCAAGCCGTTGGCGTGGACGGGGCGGCTGTGCCAGGGTCCGGCGCGCGGGCAGCACGTGACCTTCGCGTCGCCCCGGTCGTGGCTGCCGGGATGGCGCGGCATACCGGACCCGGAAGAGGCTGCGGCGGCCGTGATTCCGGCGTACCTGCGCGCGCACGGACCGGCGACGCCCGCGGTGTTCGACGCATGGCTGCTGCGGGGCGCCACGCGCAAGGCGGTGCTGCGGGGCTGGTTCGAGGCGCTGGGCGACCAGGTGGTGGAGGTCGAAGTGGACGGCGACCGGGCGTATCTGATGTCCGACGACGCGGAAGACCTCGCCCGCGCCGAACCCCACCACGGCCTGCATCTCCTCCCCGCCTTCGACCAGTACGTCCTCGCCCCCGGCACCTCCGACACCCGCCTGATACCCGCGTCCCACCGCGGCAAGGTGAGCCGGGCGGCGGGGTGGATATCCCCGGTGGTGCTCCTCGGCGGCCGGGTCGTGGGCACCTGGTCCCTGAGCGGTTCGACCGTGGAACTTACGACGTTCGACGGCTCGGCGCTGCCGGGGGCGGAGCTGGAGGCGGAGGTGCGGCGGTTGGGGGCTTGCGTGGGGGAGGAACTGGAAGTGGTGATGGGAGGCGGGTGAAGGGGGCGGTGCCGCGAGCTGCCGCTTGACGCGCACATATCGTTTTTCGATAGCATCGAAAAACGATATGCGACGGAGGGGCGGGAACATGAAGCACTGGTGGACGCGGCCTGCGGACTACGTGTTGGAGCTGATTCTCGGAGTGGCCTTGCTGCTGGTGGGGCTCTTCCACGTCGTCCTTCCGGTCCTGGGGGTGGCCGGACCGTGGGCGTCGGCCGACTCCAGAGAAGTACGCGTCGACGCGGCCGCGCGGCTGCCAAGTGGCGCCGCGTCCACCGCCATGACGCTGCGCGGGACGGACCGCGCCGAGCTGGTCTTCGCCGATCCCGGCCTTGGGCAGCGGCTGCCTCTGGTTCTTCCGGTGGTGGTGGGGGGACTGCTGATCAGCGTGGTGCTCGTGGCGTTGCTGCGGATGGCCCGTACCTTCCGGGACGGTGACTTCTTCGTGCCCGGGAACACACGGCGCCTCACCGTCGTCGCCGTCGCCCTCATGCTGCTGGGAGTTCTCGTCCCGCTGCTGTACATGATGACCACCAACCTCCTCGTCCGCGGGGAACCGATGGCCGCGGCGATCGCGCCCGCCCAGGACTACGCGGTCCTGCCCGTGTTCCTGGCGGCCCTCGCTGCCGCCGCGGCGGCGGCGTTCCGCAGCGGCACCCGCCTGCGTGCCGATACCGAAGGGCTGGTCTGATGCCGCCGGAGGAGGCGCACCGCATCGTGTGCCACCTGGACCGCCTGCTGGGCGAGCGCGGCATGACCCTGGCCCAGCTGGCCGAGCGGGTCGGTGTGACCGTCGCCAACCTCTCGGTCCTGAAGAACGACCGGGCCAAGGCGATCCGCTACAGCACGCTCAGCGCCATCTGCCGCGAGCTGGGCTGCCAGCCCGGCGACCTGCTCACCTTCGCCGCGGAGGACGGCGGCCGGCAGCGGCCCGGCGACGGCAGGTAGCCGCCGCCCGGCCCCGGACACGCCGCGCCATTGTCAGTGGTGGATGCGAAGGTGAGGCCATGCGGTGGGTTGTCGGGGGTTCCGGGGAGGGTGGGGTGGTGGCTTGTGCTGTGGACGGGGGTGGGCGGGTCGTGGGGGTGCCGGTCCGGGCGGGGAGCGTGGTGGCGGCCGTACGGGCTTGTCCGCAGGCGGAGCGGTGGGTGTGGCGCTCGACCTCGGAGACGTACCGCAAGCTGCTCGCGGCGGGGGTGCGGGTCGAGCGGTGCTACGACGTGGAGGCGGCCGAGGCGCTGCTGATCGGGCACGAGGAGGGGCAGTCCGGGCAGCCGCGGTCGCTGGCCGCGGCGTGGGCGCGGCTGCACCGGCTGCCGGTGCCCGACGACCCGCCGGTGCGCGGCGCGGAGACGCAGCCGTCGCTGTTCGAGCCGGGCCCGGTGCCGCTGCCGCCCGGCGTGGACGAGTTCACGGCGCTGCTGGAGGTGTACGCCGCTCAGTTGGAGCGTACGGAGCGGGCCGAGCACCCGGACCGGATGCGGCTGCTGCTGGCCGCCGAGTCGGCCGGCCTGCTCGTGGCCGCCGAGATGACGCGCGCCGGGTTGCCGTGGCGGGCGGACGTGCACCGGGAGTTGCTGGACGAGCTGCTGGGCGAGCGCTATCCGGGCGGGCTGGAGCCGCGCCGGATGGCGGAGCTGGCCGATGAGGTGTCGCGGGCGTTCGGGGAGGGTGTGCGGGTGCGCCCCGACCTGCCCGCCGAGATCGTCAAGGCGTTCGCCGGCGCCGGGATCACGCTGCGCTCGACCCGTAAGTGGGAGTTGCAGGAGGTGCGGCACCCGGCGGTGGCGCCCCTCCTGGAGTACAAGCGGCTGTACCGGCTGCACACCGCGCACGGCTGGTCGTGGTTGCAGCAGTGGGTCCACGAGGGCCGCTTCCGCCCGGAGTACCTGCCCGGGGGCACGGTTTCGGGGCGCTGGACCACCAACGGCGGTGGCGCGCTGCAGATTCCGAAGGTGGTCCGCAGGGCCGTGGTCGCCGATCCCGGCTGGCGGCTGGTGGTCGCCGACGCCGAGCAGATGGAGCCGCGGGTGCTCGCGGCGGTCTCGCGGGACCGCGGGCTGATGGAGGTGGCGGGCAGCGGCCGCGATCTGTACGCCGACCTGGCGGCGCGGGCGTTCGGGGGCGACCGCGACCAGGCCAAGCTGGCGCTGCTGGGGGCCGTTTACGGCCAGACGTCCGGGGACGCCCTCAAGCACATGGCGGACCTGCGGCGGCGCTATCCGGCTGCGGTGGAGTACGTGGACACGGCCGCGCGGGCGGGCGAGGAGGGCCGTCTCGTACGGACCTGGCTGGGGCGTACGTGCCCGCCCGCCTCCGTGGCGCCGCCCGACGAGGCGGGCCTGCCGCAGGAGGAGGCACCGGCGTACGGCAGCACGGCGGGTGCCCGGGCCCGCGGCCGGTTCACCCGCAACTTCGTGGTGCAGGGCAGCGCCGCCGACTGGGCGCTGCTGATGCTGGCCGCGCTGCGCAGGTCGCTGGCGCCGCTCCGGGCGGAGCTGGTCTTCTTCCAGCACGACGAGGTGATCGTGCACGCCCCCGAGGAGGAGGCCGGGGCGGTGGCCGGGTTCGTGGCGGAGGCCGCCGAGCTGGCGGGGCGGATCGCGTTCGGCGAGACGCCGGTGCGGTTCCCGTTCAGTACGGCGGTGGTGGAGTGCTATGCCGATGCGAAGTGAGGTGGGAAGCGGGCAGCCGAGCTGAGACGGAGGCCGGGTGACGGGGTAGGCGGAGAGGAGGGCCCCTCTGGGGGTGGTGACCGGACGAGTCCGAGTGGTGGGAGTGGCGAGTGCCTGCTGAGCCCGTGGACCCGGAGCTGGCGCCCGTCCTGGAGCGACTGCCGCCGATGCTCGACCCGTACGCCGACATCGCGGGCACCCGCGCCGGTCTGCACACGCTGGCCTGCCATTTCCCGGCGGACCGGGACGGGGTGGTGAGCGAGCGGTTCGGGGTGCCGCGGCCGGACGGTTCGGAGCTGGCGGTGGAGGTCTACCGGCCGGTGGACGCGCCGGGCCCGCTCCCGGGCGTGCTGCAGTTCCACGGCGGCGGTTACACCTTCGGGCAGGCGCCGCCCGGCGAGGACCGTACGGCGATCGAGCTGGTCCGCGCGGTGGGCGCCGCGGTGGTGTCCGTCGAGTACCGCCTCGCGCCGGAGCACCCGTGTCCGGCGGCGGTCGAGGACTGTTTCCTCGCCCTGGAGTGGACGGCGGGGCGGGCGGCGGCGCTCGGCATCGATGCGGCACGCCTGGCGGTCGGCGGGCAGTCCGCCGGGGGCGGCCTCGCCGCGGCCGTCGCGCTGATGGCCCGCGACCGTGGCGGCCCGTCCCTGGTCCACCAGTCGCTGGTCGTGCCGGACCTGGACGATTCGGCCGGTACGCGCCCGACGCCCGCGGACGGCGATCCACGGCTGCCCGACGGCGCGTTCGTACAGCGGGGCTGGCGGCATTACGCACCCGAGGGGGCCGGCGCGCACCCGTACGCGGCGGCGGCCCGCGCCACCGACCTGCGCGGCCTGCCCGCCGCGTGCGTCGTCGTCTGCGGCCTCGACCCGCTGCGCGACACCGGGCTCGCCTATGCCCGCCGGCTGGCGGACGCCGGTGTGCCGGTCGCGCTGCACTACGTACCGGGCGCGTGGCACGGCTTCGAGATGTTCGCGCCGGACACCCGGCTCGCGCGGGAGACGACGGCGTACTGGACGGGGCGGCTGCGTGCCGCGTTGCACAGCGGGCGCGAGGGCGGCTCCGAGGAGGGGCCTGGTTCCGGCCTCACCCCCCGGCCGTCATCAGCAGCCCCCGCGTGATCCGCACCATCGCCGCGACCAGCACCTCACGCGGCTGCTCGGGGTGATCCAGCCACCACAGGGCGAGTCCGTACAGGGAGCTGCGGATCGCCTCGCCGAGCGGTTCCAGCTCGGCTTCCGGCAGGCCGGGGATGTACTCGCGCAGGAGCGCCACGTCGGTGGCGCGCTGGCGGCGTTGCAGTTCGCGGTGGAAGTCCTGCACCTCCGGGTCGCCGGTGGTGTCGCGGAACATCATGCGCCAGATGTACGGATGGCTCCGCACGTGCCCGAACCACGCGTCGTACATCGCTTCCATGCGCGTGAGCAGGTCGCCCTCACCGTGCAGGAGCTGCTGGACGGGCGCGGCGGCGAGTTCGTCGCGGTGGCGTTCCAGGAGGGCGAGGTGGAGTTCCTTCTTGGAGTCGAAGTGGCGGTAGAGCATGGGTTTGCTCAGGCCGGCGCCGTCGGCGATGTCGCCGATGGTGGTGCCGGCGTAGCCGCGCTCGGCGAAGAGGCGGGCGGCGGTGTCCTCGATGCGTCTGCGGGTCTCGGCGCGGGCCGCGCGCGTCCGGTCGATGTCGCTCATGGGCTCGCCTTCACGGTGTCTTCGATGGATACTGAGGCGTGTACTCAAGCGTGTACCACGGAGTATACGCAGCAGTAACTACGGCTGAGGGGAATCGGCCCACGTGGCGGGCCGGCCCCCGGAACGGGGTACGAACGTGATCGTTTCCGTGCATCTCGCCGACATCGGCCTCCGCGCCGCCCGCGACGTCCTGCGCTCCCGCCCGCGCCCCGGCGCCCTCCCCGGCCTGCGGCACGCGCAGACCGCGCTGACCGGCGGCATCGCGGCCGGACTGCCGCGGCTGCGACCGGGGCGCGCCGCGCTGATCGCCGCGTGGGACGACGACGCCGCCCTGGACCGCTTCCTGGCGGGCCATCCACTGGCCGGGCACTTCGCCTCCGGGTGTCATGTACGTCTCGAACCGCTCGGGATACGGGGCTCCTGGTCCGGCATGCCCGTCGAGGTCGCGCCCGACGCCCGCCCGGCGGACGACGACGAGCAGGTCGTGGTGCTCACCCTGGGCGAGACCCGGCTCCGCCGCCTGGGGCCGTTCCTGCGCGCCAACTCCCGGGCGTCCGGGCGGGCCGCCGCCGACCCGGCCATGACGGCGTCGGCCGCGCTGGCCCGGCCGCCACGCTTCGTCGGCACCCTCTCCGTGTGGCGCAGTCTGCGCGAGATGACGGCGTACGCCTACGGTGAGCGGCGTCCGGAGCACCGGGAGACGGTCGCTGCGCACCGGACCCGGCCGTTCCACCACGAGGCGGCGTTCGTCCGCTTCCGCCCGTACGCGGCGCACGGGACGCTCGGCGGCCGGGCCCTGTGCGAGACGGCGGCCCCGGGCGTGCCCACGCCGTAGACGAGGCGGCGACCACGCCGTAGACGAGGCGCCGGTCCCCGGTGCGGCCACGCCCCGCACGAGGCGGCGACCCGGGCGTGACCACGCCATAGACTCGGCGGACAGCCGAGCACGTACGGAAAGGGATCAGCGTTGGCCGACACCGGAGCAACTCCAGACGCCTCGGCACCGGCCACGGGAGCGGACCGGTCCGCGGAGGGCGGCGAGAAGGCCGTCAGGACCGCGGCTGCCGAGGGGAAGCTGAGCCCCAAGGACCGGCGCAAGCGGATCGCGGACCGGGTGCTGGCCGAGGGGCAGGTCAGCATCGAGGACCTGGTCCAGGAGCTGGGCGTCAGCCAGATGACGGTCCACCGCGACCTGGACTCGCTGGAGCACCAGGGCTGGCTGCGCAAGGTGCGCGGCGGGGCGACCGCCGCGCCCAACGCCCTGTTCGAGTCCAACGCGCGCTGGCGCGGCAACGAGCAGGTGGCGGCGAAGGAGGCGATCTGTGCGGCGGCGCTGGCGATCGCCGAGCCCGGCCAGGCCGTGATCATCGACGACTCCAGTACGGCGCTGCCGCTGGCCCGCTCGCTCGCCTCGCGCGGCGCGTACACGGTCATCACCAACTCGCTCCAGGTGATCAACGAGCTGGCCGAGGAGCCGGACATCCGGGTGATCGCGCTGGGCGGCGAGTACCACGCCGCCTTCAACGCCTTCCTCGGCATGTCCACGGCCGACATCGCCCGCAGCTTCCGCGCCGATGTGGCCTTCCTGTCCACCTCCGCCGTCGACAACGGCCACTGTTACCACCAAGCGCAGGAGAATGTCCTGGTCAAGCGGGCTTTGATGGCGGCGGCGCGGCGCCGGGTGCTGCTGGTGGACCACTCCAAGTTCGGCCGCCAGGCGCTGTACGAGCTGGCGCCGCTGGCCGATTTCGACCTCGTCATCTCGGACGAACGGCTTCCGCAGGAAGAGCGGGACGCGCTGCAATCCCTGGGGGTGCGGTACGAGTTGGCCGCCGAGGGAGCACACCGGGCATGAGGCCATGAAGGCATGAAGGGGGCACACCGGGGATGAGCGAAGGACAGGCACCCGGCGGTTTCGAGCGGGTCAATCCGCCCGAGCTGTCACCGCCGACCGGCTTCAGCCACGCCGTACGGGCCGCGCCCGGGACGATCGTGTTCCTGGCCGGGCAGACCGCGCTGGACGGGTCGGGCCGCATCGTCGGCGACGGCGTCGTCGAGCAGTTCGAGCGTGCGCTGAGCAATCTGCTGACCGCCGCCGCAGCCGCCGGCGCGGGCCCCGGCGACCTGGCCAAGCTGACGGTCTTCGCCGTGGACGTGCCCGACTACCGCAGCAACGCGGCGGCCATCGGCCGGGTGTGGAAGCGGCTGGTCGGCGGCGACTACCCGGCGATGGCGGTGATCGGCGCGACGCGGCTGTGGGACGAGGCGGCGCTCGTGGAGATCGAGGGGTTCGCGGTCGTACGGTAGCCGCGCCCGGCCCGGCCCCGGCCGCTCACCGGGGCCTGCCCGCCCGCCGGGAGCCTGCCGGGCCTACGCCGCCGGCTGCTCCCGGTGCAGGGCCACCAGCTCGGCCGCGTCCCGCTCGTCCAGTACGAGGCCGAAGTCCGACTCCAGTACGGCCGGCAGTTCCTCGGCCGGGACCTGGCGCACCACCCGGGACCAGTCGGGGCGGGTCAGTGTCAGCTCCGTACCGATCAGGGTGCGCCGCAGGTCGGGGCCGGGCTGCTGGACCACCAGCCGGCCGGTGAACGGCGAGCGCGGGTGGGTGGAGATGTAGTAGTTGAAGACGGCGTAGTCGGCCGGGTGGCGCGCCTCCGGGCCGAAGGCGTACAGGTCGAACCAGCCGTCCTCGTGCCGCGACCGCAGCACCCAGGTGCCGCAGTCCGCGTCTGTGCCCTGCGCACCCTCCGTCCCTTCGCGTACGAGGCCGAACGTCCAGCCGCCCTGCCGGACCTCGATGCCCTCGCGCAGCGGGACCGGCGCCAGCAGCGCCTCGCCGCCGAAGCCGACGTCGGTGATCCAGTCCTCGCCGTCCAGCCGCACCTTGAGGAGCGCGTGGGTGACCGGCCGGATCTTTGACTCGCCCATGCGGATACGGGCGCCCAGGCCCGAGACCTGGAAGCCGAGCCGGTCCAGCGCGGCGGCGTAGAGCAGGTTCTGCTCGTAGCAGTAGCCGCCGCGGCGGCGGCCGACCATCTTCTCCTGGAGGGACTTCAGGTCCAGCGGGACCGGCCGTCCGAGGATGATCTCCAGGTTCTCGAAGCCGAAGGTGGCCGCGTGGCGGGCGTGCAGTTCCCGCAGGGTGGCCTCGGTGGGCGTGCGCTCGCCCGCGTATCCGATGCGTGCGAGGTACGCGTCGAGGTCCAGCTGGTCCCCGCCCCAGACGGTGTCGCTCATGGTCGGTCTCTGCTCCTTCGTGCCCTGGGGCGGCCGCTTCCGTAAGGTCGGCAGCGTGCCGCCCCTTCGACCCTACGAGACGGCCGGGGCCCGGCGCAGAGGGCCCGCCGCTGCCACCACTCCGGCCAGCAGCAGGGCGGCAAGCCCGGCGACGAGCAGGGGAGAGAGAGCTGCGGGCCGGCCTTCCGGCCGGGTCGCGCCCATGTAGTCGAGCAGTGGCAGCCCGTTGAAGACGCAGTACCAGAGCGGGAGGTACAGGGCCTGGAAGAGGCGGTGGGTACGGGAGAGCGAGCCCAGTGCCAGGGCCAGCGAGGGAATGAAGACCGCGCCGCCCGCCCAAGAGGCCACGCCCTGCCAGTCCCCCGCCATCGCCAGGCGCAGCAGTGGTACGCATCCCGTTGCCGCGGTGAGGGCGAAGCCCGCGGACCATTCGGCCAGCGCGCGGTGGCGGGCTGCCGGGTAGCTGCCCAGTAGGGCCTGCACGCCGTGTTCATGGCGCTGGGCACCGAGCCGGGACCAGATCAGTACGGGCCAGATCCAGGCCAGCGGCAGGACCACCCGGGCCGCACCGGCCGTGGGCACACACAGCCCCACGATGGAGATCAGGGCGGCACCGGTCCACCACCACCAGGCGACGCCTTGGAGCAGGATGCGGAGTTCGCCCAGGAGGAGGCAGTGGTAGGTGGCTCCGGGGGGTGCGGCGGTGGCGAGGCTCAGGAAGGAAAGCGGCCGGTGGACGGTGGCCATGGTGGGGCCATGGGGCTGGGGCGGCCCCGGAACCGTGCCCGGGACCGCCTCCTGAACCCTCTGGCCGGCCGTCGCGCCGCGCGCTCCCCCGCGCGCCGGATCGAAGCGGCCGAACCAGAGGGCGGGCAGCAGGGCCAGCGCCATGGCGGCGAGGACCAGGGCCACACGGCCCAGAACAAAGCCCTGCTCCGGCGTGAAGCCGTGCCACACGAACGTGCGCAGCGGCTGCTCCAGATAGGTGAACCCGAGGCTGAACTGGCCTGTTACGCGCGCGTGTTGGGCGGCCAGGTCGTCCGCCATCGAAGCCACCGCACCGTGTACGCCGATGCCGCCCAGCGGCGCGTCCGGCCGCTGGCCGCCCAGGACCAGCACCAGCCACACGAAGAACCAGACGACGTTCCCCACGCCGCCACGCAGCACCGGCAGCGACTCGAACAGCAGCGCCGCGGCCCCGGTGACGACCATCAGCGGCAGCGCGATCAGCACGAACGGCTTCAGCAGCGCCACCGGGTCGATGCGGTAGGACTCGCCGCGCGCCAGCTGCATGACCACCGCGGTGACCGCCAGCACGCCCAGCATCGAGACCAGCACCAGCACGTTGCTCAGCAGCTTGCCCGAGAAGTAGCCGGTGGTCCGCAGCGGGGTGGTCGCGAGCAGCCGCCCCACGCCCGAACGCTCGTCCTTGGCCAGCGCGTTGCGTACGACGTAGAACCCGGCCAGCGGCAGCCACAGCGCCGCGGCGAGGGCGGTCGCGACACCGACGTACGCGCTGTTGTACGTCCCCCGGAAGTCGCCGATCTGGAGGATGACCCAGTGCGAGGTGGGCTGCGGGACGGCGAGATAGCCCAGGAGGACGGCGGCCAGCAGCGTCACGGCGTACGCGGGGCGGCGCACCCGGTCGCGGACATCGCCCAGCGCCAGGCGGCCGAGCCTCACCGGAAGACTGCCGATGCTCACCCGGCACCCGCCGGGGCTCACCAGGACCCTGCCGACGCTCATCGGACACCTCCCGCGCCGACCGTCGCCAGGTACGCGTCCTCCAGGTCGGGCGTCCGCTGCACCGCGCCCTCGTACGGCCGGAACGGCGACAGCAGCCGTACCCGTACGCCCTCGGGAGTCCGGACCATCCGGCTGACGACGTGCCGGGCCTGCACCGCCGCCACCTCCTGTGTGCCGACCAGCACCTCCCACACCTGTCCGGTCACCGCGGCGAGCAGTTCCTCCGGTGTGCCGCGGCGCAGCAGCCGGCCGCCCGCGACGACGGCGATGTCCCCGGCGACCGACTCGATGTCGGAGACGATGTGGGTGGAGAGCAGCACGACGCGCTCCATGGCCAGTTCGGCGAGCAGGTTGCGCAGGCGGGCGCGCTCCTCGGGGTCGAGCCCCGCGGTCGGCTCGTCCACGATGATCACCTTGGGGTCGGCGAGCAGGGCCTGTGCGATGCCGACGCGGCGCAGCATGCCGCCCGAGTACGCGCCCAGCGGGCGGCGGGCCGCCTCCGTCAGGTTGAGGAGTTCCAGCAGTTCGCCGATACGGGTGCGGGCCCGGCCCGCGGGCACGCCCTTGGCGGCGGCGAGGTAGGCCAGGAACTCGCGGGCCGTCAGGTTCGGGTAGACGCCGAAGTCCTGCGGGAGATAGCCCAGGGCGGCGCGCAGCGGCCCGGGGCGCCGGACCGCGTCCTCGCCGTCGTAGAGGAGCTGCCCGGCGGTGGGCCGGGTGAGGGTGGCGGCGATGCGCATCAGGGAGGACTTGCCGGCGCCGTTGGGGCCGAGCAGACCCAGCAGACCGGGGCCCATACGGAGGGTCAGGCCGTCCACGGCCTGCTTGCCGCCGCGGTAGACCTTGCTGACGCCGAGGAGTTCGAGGGTGGTCATGCCGGGGTGTGGTCCTTGCCGTGCTTCGCGCCGTCGTGCGGCTCCGCCTTCGTACCGTCGCGCAGGTCCGTCTTCGCGCCGTCGCGCAGGACGGTCACGCCGCGCGGCACCTCGACCTTGAAGCGCGCGTCGCAGATGGCCAGGCCGGTGCACCCGGCCTCCAGGTCGAGGGTCTCCCCCGTCAGCTCCCACCGCAGCTTCTTCGTGCCGCTCTTCGCGTCGAACCAGCGGGTGACCTTGATGTCCTTGCGGTCGGTGGCGACCAGGTCGGCCGGGATCTCGTGGGTCTTCACGTTCAGCGTCCGGCCGGCGAAGGGGAAGGTCTTCACCGCGGGTGCGGCGGACTTGGCGTCGACGGAGCAGCCGGTCAGGGCGAGAGCGGCCAGCGGGGCGGCGCAGACCGCCGCGAGGCGGAAGCCGGTCGTACGGGTGCTGCGTGGAACCACCGGAATCGCTCCTCCGAGGTGCGGGAATGGGTGCACCTCCGAGGATCGGCGGCGAGCGCCCGTGCCACATCTGCCGTTCGGCAGATATCGCGCGGCTGTGCGGAGAGTTACGGGGCGATCCGAACCGGATGCCGGACGTCCGCTTCAGGTCGCCGGGAGTACGGCGTGCACCCGCCAGCCGTCCCCGTGCCGCCCGTACGCCAGCGTGCCGCCGAGCGCTTCGACGCGCGCGGTGAGGGCGGCGAGACCGGTGCCGCCGCCGTGCCGCGGGAGACCCAGCGGCCCCGCCGGGCGGCCGCCGCCGTCGTCGGTGACCGTCACCGCGACCCGGCGGCCGTCCCCCGGCCCGTCACCGGCCGGAGCTCTCGCCACCTCGACGCGCACGCGTCCCGCACCGGCCGCGTGCCGCCGGATGTTGGTGAGCGCTTCCAGTACGACCCGGTGGACGGCGTCCTCGGTGGCGCGGGGCAGGGTGCCGGACAGGGCATCGTCGAGGTCGAGCGCCGTCCGTACGCCGGTCGCGCCGAAGCGTTCGACCATCTCGGCCAGGTCCGCCAGCCCGTACAGGCGGGTCGGCGGAAGCTCGCCCGCGTCTGCGGCACCGGCGTGCCCGTACGCCTCGGGAGTCCGCGGGCTGTCGGCCGCCGCATGCCCCTCCGGGTCGCGCAGCGTACGTACCGTACGGTCCATCGAGTCCAGCGCGCGCAGGCCCGCGTCCTCCAGCCGGGCCAGCAGCTCCGCCGTCTGCTCCCGGTCGTACTCGGCGACCCGCGCGGCCTGCACCTCCAGCACGATGCCGGTGATCTCGTGCGCCACGAAGTCGTGCAGGTCTCCGGCGACTTCGAGGCGCTGGTCGCGGCGGGCCTGGGCCACCGCGCGGTGGCGGCGGGCCTCCTGCGCCCGCAGATACAGCGCGAGGCCGCCCACGCCCACCGCGACGAACAGGGCCAGCGCGCTCACCAGGACGGCCGCACCGGCCTTCACGGGCGGATCGGCGTACACGAACCGCAGCGGCAGCAGGACGAACGCCAGCACCGCCAGGAACCCGCCCACGGCGGCCTGCCGGGCCGGCGCCCGGTGGATCTGCCGCGCGGCCAGCAGGAGCAGCGCCGGGGCCTCGGCGAACTCCCACAGGGCCGCGTAGCTCTTCGGGCCCCGGTAGACCAGGTCGACGGCGAGGGACAGCACGGCGGCGGTGATCACGGCGGTGCCGAGGGTGATCCGGCCCCACGGCCAGCGCATCGGCGCGGCGAACGCGGCCACGACCGCGGGCAGCGCCGCGACCAGCGCTTCGAGCGGCGCCCCGCCCCTGACCAGCGGCACCGGCAGGAGCAGGCACAGTGCCCCGGCGGCGGACCACCCCAGCCGCCGCCCCGTCACCACCGCGGGACCTCACGCGCCGCGTAGCCCATCTCCCAGGCGTGCACCGCGATGCCGACCCGGTTCCGTACGCCCAGCTTGCGCTGGATGCTGGCGACGTGGGTCTTGACCGTGCCCGGCGAGATGAACAGTTCGCGGGCGATGTCGGCGTTGGTCAGGCCCGCCGCCACCTGCCCGGCGATCTCGGTCTCGCGCTCGGTCAGCGCCTCCAGGGCGCGGGGCGCGGCGGGCCGGGAGCCGGTGACGTGCTTGAGCAGCCGGACCGTGATCGAGGGGCTGATCAGGCTGTCCCCGGCGACCGCGGCACGCACCGCTTCGATCAGCAGCGCCGGGCCCGAGCGCTTCAGCAGGAAGCCGCAGGCGCCGTGCCGCAGCGCGGGATACACGTATTCGTCCAGGTCGAAGGTGGTCACGACGACGACCCTGACCTTGGGCGGCGGATCGGCCGTACCGCCCGCCGGGCCGGAGTCCGTACCCGCACCGGCCAGCCTGCGGGTGACCTCCAGGCCGTCCATCCGCGGCATACGGATGTCCACGAGGGCCACGTCGGGCCGCAGGGCGCGGGCCGCCTCCAGGGCCGCCACGCCGTCCGCGGCCTCGCCCACCACCTCGATGTCCGGCCGGCTCTCCAATATCCGCCGCAGCCCCCGGCGGACCATCTCCTGATCGTCCGCGATCAGCACCCGAATCGTCACGACCGGTCATCCTGTCATGACGGCTCCGGGCGGGCCGGGGCGGCCGGGCCAGGGCCCGGGGAGCCGCCCGTACCCGGCCGCCGCGGCTAGACGATGACCCCGTCCAGGCCGTAAGTGGCGGCGATCCGGTGGTAGTTCCGCGGCGGTACGTCCCAGGCGAAGACCTCCAGCCGGTCGCCGTGCACGCCGTGCAGCCGGTGGACGGCGGACACGTACTGCGCGTTCACCTTGGACAGCTGGGGGTTGATCTGGTCCACGTAACGCGAGTACGACGCGAGGGAGTTCACCGGCGGGTTGCCGAGGAAACCCGTGCGCACCTGGGGGACGAGGCCGTGCACCGTGCGCACGCTGCTCGCGCTGAAGCTCTGCACCACCAGCCTGCGGCGCACGTGGGAGCGGTCGAGCCAGCCCGCGCCCGCGAGTTCCCTGACGATGCCGGACTCGATGCCGGGGTACTGCTGCGGGTTCTTGATCTCCAGCAGCAGCCGCAGATCGTGGTCCTCCATGCGCCGCAGGAACTCCTTGAGCGTCGGCACCCGTTCGCGCGCGAAGCGCTTGCCGTACCAGCTCCCGGCGTCCAGCCGCGCGATCTCGGCGGCCGTGAAGTCCCGTACCCGCCAGGGGGAGCGGTCGGGGTACAGCTGCTCGACGTTGGTGGTGCGGGCCAGCGTGGCGTCGTGCATCACCACGAGCTTCCCGTCCCGGGTCCGCTGTACGTCGTTCTCCACCCACTCGAAGCCCTGGCGCTCCGCCGCGTCCACCGCGGCGAGGGTGTTCTCCGGCGCCACCTGGGAGGCGCCGCGGTGCGCCACGACGACCGGGCCGCCGAACCAGGGGAACCGCACGGCGTCGGCCAGCGGGGCCGCCACCCGGCCCACCGTCGAACTTACGTTCGCCGTCGCCGTACCCACCGGGGCCAGGGCCGCGAGCAGCAGTGCGCATCCGGTGGCCGCCACGACACGGAACGATCTCAGGTTCATCGGGGGGCCTCCCGGGCGCACAACCGCAGACGGCAACGCCTGCGACGGACAGCAACGACTGTGGCAGCCTTGCCCCGATATGCCCTTAAGCATTCAAAAATGCCGCCATGCGGGGCGCGCACTCCGGGTAGCGCACGCCCCGGCGCGCGGGGCGCCCGCCCGTCGCGGAAGCAGCCCTCCTCACCCCTCGTCGGCCACCAGCCGGTACGCCCCCTCCCCCGCACCGCCCCGCCGCACCAGCCCGCCGGTCGGCGCCGGGAAGTGGCTGCCGAGCAGCAGGGCCCCGGTGCGCGCCACCTCGTCCAGGAGGCGGCGACGGGTCCGTACGGCTTCCTCCGGGTCGATGTCCACGCTGCTGCACAGGCCGGGGTGGGCGAGCTGGACGGGGTGGTGCACGCAGTCGCCGGTGATCAGGGCCGACCGCCCCTGGCTGTGCAGGGCGACCGCGCTCTGGCCGGGCGTATGGCCGGGGGCCGGGACGAGGGTGAGCCCCGGGATGATCTCGGCGCCCGGCCCGGCGACGTCGATCAGGTCCAACTGGCCGTGCTCCCGTACGGGTTCGACCGAGTCGCGGAACATCTGGCGGCGGCTCTCCTCCATCTCGACGCCGGACCAGTAGGCGTACTCGGCGCGCGCCGTGAGGTACCGGGCGCGGGGGAACGTCGGGCGCCAGCTGCCGTCGGGGGCGAGGCGGGTGTTCCAGCCGACATGATCCGCGTGGAGGTGCGTGAGGATCACATAGTCGACGCTCTCCGGCGGGAAGCCGGCGGCGGCCAGCCGGTCGAGGTAGGGCGTGTCGAGCTGGTGCCAGGCCGGGTTGGCGCGCGTCTTGCCGTTGCCGATGCCGGTGTCGACCAGCACGCGCAGGCCGCCGATCTCCAGCGCGAAGGTCTGCACGGCGGCGCGCAGGGTGCCGTCGGGGCGCGCGAACGACGGCGCGAGCCAGGGCACCTCCGTGACGAGATCGGACGTCGCGCCCGGGAGCAGCCAGGCGCCGGTCTCCGGCGGCAGTGCCACCTCGTCGATGCGGTGGACGACGATGTCGCCGATGTACCAGGGGGATTCGGGGTGGGCGGTCATGGAGACCTCCGTACGGGTGGGGGCGGGAGG
>NZ_LGCW01000027.1:0-28091 GCF_001279365.1 Streptomyces sp. NRRL F-5755
ACCGCAAACGGCTCGGCAGCCGAGGCGGCAGGCCACCGGCCTTCGACCGCGAGGCCTACAAGCAGCGGAACACCGTCGAACGCTGCATCAACAAGCTCACGCAATGGCGCGGCCTGGCCACCCGCTACGACAAGACCGCCACCATCTACCTCACCGGACTCCACCTCGCCGCCATCTTCATCTGGTCAGCGAGATGATCCGAAAGAAACGGCCTAGGCGAGGTTCTTCCCGGTCTCGGTGACAATCCGCACGGCCCCGTCGCGGAACTCCGCGTCGTACCGCTGACGCTTCTCTGCCAGACCCAACCTCCCCTGCAACTACGGCCTTCACGCTACGAGGGGAACCTCATCCAGCCCCTTTCTGCCGGTCGATCAGCCGCCAGGCACAGGACCAGCGCGATCTGTGGGCGGAGCTCAGGCTGTCGGGCTCGTGAGCTCGCGGACGCGGTCGCCGTAGAAGCCCTGCTTGTCCGCGTCCATGACTCGCTCAAAGTACTCCCGGGCGCGTCGCCGATCACCGACCATGAAGTAGTACTTCCCGAGCTCGAAGAGACTGAACAGGTCGAAGGCGTCAAGTGCCAGGGCCTGGTTGTAGAAGCTGAGAGCGAGGCGATCGTTCCCGTTGAGGGCGTGCGCCCACCCGAGCTTGGAGTAGACGACGACGGCATCCGGCCGCTCCGCTCGAACGGTCTCGAGCAACTGGATCGCGCGCCCGTAGTCGCCATCAAGTCCCGCCGCGACGGCGAGCCGGAATCGCGAGTACGGCCGGTTTACGGCGTCCACAAGGCGCTCGTAGATCGCCACCGCGTCGCCGTACCGCTGGAGGCTGGTGTACAGCTGACCGAGTCGCTCGAGCACGTCGCGTCGCTGCTGACCCTCGACCGGGTAGCCACGATCGAAGGCAACGAGCAGCTGCTCGTACGCTTCGGCCGCTTTGCGGTCGTACCCCAGTCGCATACAGATGCCGCCAAGCATCCGCAGGTACTGAGGATGGCCGTCGCTCCGATCGACAGCGGCCTCCGCCGCCTCCAGGGCACCTTGAGCGTCGCCCTCGGCGAGCCGCTGCTTGGCCAGTTCGAGGTAGTAGAGCGGACTCGACGAGGGCGGCTGGAAGCCGAGCCGGCTGGGCTCCGAGCGAGCCGGCACGGCCGCCGTCGCCGCCTCAGCGCGCAACCGGTCAAGGCATGCCTGCACGGCGGCGCGCATCGACCCGCAGTTCTGAAAACGGTTCTCGGGCCGCCACGCCATCGCGCGAAGGATTACGTCCTCGAGATCGGCAGGCACATCGCGGTTGACCTCACGAGGCTTGGCGATCTGCACGCCGGTCAGCAGCTGATGCGGGCTCGAGTAGGGCAACCGTCCCGTGGCCATCTCGTAGAGGAGAACGCCGATCGAGTAGATGTCGCTGACGTCCCGGGCGCGCTTCCCCTCGAGCGCCACCTCCGGGGCCATGTACGCCTCCGTGCCGTGGCGCTTGGTCCAAACCCACACATCCTCGAGCCGGCGGCTCGACCCAAAGTCGGTGATCTTCGCTGCCCCGGACGCCTTGTCGACGAGGATGTTCTGCGGCTTCAGGTCGTTGTGCGAGATGTTCGCAGCGTGGACGGCAGCAAGACCGTCGAGGATCTGCATCGTCCACTCCAGCATCTGTTCAAAGGTGAGCGGCGCCCGCGTACTGACGCTGTCGAGGACCTTCGCCAGGTCGTAGCCATCGACGAACTCCATCTCGATCACGAAGAGCTCGCTGATGTTGTGGAAGCCGTGGACGCGAACGATGTTCGGGTGACGGATTTCCCTGATGATGTCTGACTCTTTGCGAAGCACCTCCTCGCCCTTCTCCTGGTCTTTCGGAATCTTGATCGCGACCGTGGCACCATCCTTCAGTCTCCGCGCCTGCCACACCTCGCCGAAGCTCCCTTTGCCGAGCTCGGCTAGCAAGCGAAACCGATCGCCCAGCTCCTCGCTGGGTTCGCCGCGGAACACGATCAGCGCCATGACTACGCCCTCCCCAAGGCGAGCCGCTCATTGCGCTCATCGCGCAGGAACTCGCCGAACACGAGACGTCCAGAATCGGGAGCGGGGCGCATCACGCACTTGATGATCATCAACGGTGTCCGTGCCGGATCCACGTCACTGCCACGACGCCTGAACCCTTCGCGGTAAGTTGCAATGATGGCGTCCATGCTGCGTGGAGCCGAGCCGCTGCGCACCCAGTAGATCAGGACACACAGCTTCAAGTTCGGGGACGCGGTCGACGCGATCGCGAGGTTCTCGACCTTGCCCCGCAGCTTCCCCTCGTCACCGCGCTCGAACCTCTCGAATTCGAACGCGAGCGAGGCTTCGCCCGAGTGCTTCTCGAACCACACGGAGTCCGCGCGCACGTCCCCGAGGCCGTTGTCGCGGGCCCACCAGATCGGGCACTCCGCCACGGCGGAGTAGCCCTGCGACTGCCCCGCGGTGGCCAGGACCGTGAGGAAGTGCGAGTGCACCGTGAGCCCGATGTCCGGGATCCCCGACAGCAGCATCGGGAAGTGCTCGACCAGCAGTTCGCGGTTGGTGAGCCCGTCGAACACCAGGTCCGCCGGTGATGTGGAGCGGTCACCCATCATCCTCCCGACCTCCCCCAGCGCTCGCACACGCGCGGTGACTCACCGCCGTGGACGAGCGCCTTGGTGCCGACCTTCACGACGAGCGGCGCGATGATCGCCCGTCCGCAGATCAGCGCCTCACCGGTCGACAGCGTCGGGAGCTCCGCCAGGTCCGCTGCAGAGAAGTAGTCGGAGGTCTTCTGGATGAACCGCTGGTCGTCCGGGTTCTTGATGCGCATCGCGACGATGGTGTTGCACTGACTCGTCACGTCGGAGTCGAGCTTGCTCGGGCGCTGGCTGACGATGGCGAAGCCCACGCCGAACTTCCGGCCCTCGGCCGCGATGCGCTTGATGATGTTCTTCGAGATCGCAGCCTCGCCGGCGGGCGCGAAGTTGTGCCCCTCCTCGTAGACAATGAACACCGGTCGGGTCGGGCGCTGCTTGTCGGCCGCCGCCTTCATCAGCTCGCTCGAGATGAGCGCAACGATGACCTGCCGCGCCGTGTTCGAGAGCCCTTGGAGGTCGATGATGCAGAGCCGTCCGGCCTCGGCATTGTCGTCGCCGACCATCTCGTAGACGTCGAACGGCTCACCGGCCGCGCGCGAGTAGAAGCTCTGGGCCTCGTTGATCATGCGCCGAAGGCGGATGGCGGCGATGTTGGCGCTCCCTCCGCGGAGCGCATTGGCCTCGCCCTGGCTGCCGGACTCCGCCACCCACTCCTTCAGGCGGTCGAGATCATCGAGGACCGCGAAGAGCTCCTGGATGTCGCGAGGCTCGTCGATGTTCTCCTTCCAGTAGCGGAGCGCGACGTCGAGCACCCGCTGCTGCGGCTCCGTTAGTCCAGGGAGCACACCGGAGAACTCATCCACGTCGAAGTGGTCGAGCTGGAGAGCGAGGCGCGTGTTCTTCCCCGCATATCTCTCGTCGAAGCTTCGCAGCTGCGGCGTGTAGACCTTGATGCCGCCCCCGCGATCCTGCAGCTGCTGGAGGGCATCTTGGATCTCCGCGAGCTTCTGCCGGTCCCGAGGATCCTCGACGTTGTCGAGCCGGTCGTTGAAGTTGAGCTTGCCAGCTCGGAAGGCCTTGCCGTACTCGCCGTGCGGGTCGAAGACCACGACCGACGCGTTGAGCTGCGAGACCAGCCGCTCGATGACGCGCCCGACAGTGTAGCTCTTCCCCGAACCGGTCATCGCAAGCACGGCGAGGTGCTCGGTCACCAAGGTGTTCGCGTCGAGGAAGACCGGGACGATGTTCTCTCCCTTCTCGTAGCCGACGAGGTTGCCCAGATGGATGCTGGTGTCCTCGGAAAACTCGTAGAAGCTCGTGAGGAACGCGTAGTCGACTCCATAAACCTTCGTCCCCGGCGTCAGGGGCCGTCGGGGTATCCGGATCTCGCCGGTGAACGGATCCTTGTAGCCGACCAGCTCGAGCGTCGCGTACACGGTCTCGCCCGAGAGCCGCGACTGCGGCAGCAGCTCGACTTCACTGATCCCTTCGCCGAGCGCTGGGCTGAACAGGATGTTCGACCGCGAGAGCCCCACGATGCGGCCCAGCACGTCAAGCAGCGATTCCGACTCGCGCTCCTGGTGCGCGACCCGCACGAACTCCCCACGCCGCGCCGAGAAGCTCGTACGCAGCGCGATCGTCAGCTTGTTGGGTTCCCCGGTATTGCCGACCAGCTTGCCAATGTAGTTGTCGTCGTCTCGGAACATGCTCACTCCTCATCCATGGTGTCGACGCCCTCGAGCCAGGCTCGATCAACGGCACGGTCCTTGAGCATGCCCAGGGTCGAACGAAGGTAGTTGGACAGGACCTCGCGCGGCATCACCACGAGCTGTTCGGCGTACCAGAGCGGCAGCGGCTTCATCCGCGGGTTGTCGTTCAGCGTCAGGAAGGCGGTGATGCTGGCCAGCCTGTCGAGGGCCTCGGAGTCCCACTGCCCCGGAGCACCGACGGTCTCGATCTTCCAGATCGGCGTTCTGAGGCCGACCTGGATGTGAAAGCCGATGAGCCCGTGGTTCGCGACCGTCCGAGGCTCGAAGCGCTTCATCTGGCGTCCCAGCGCTTCGTAGTAGTAGGCGGCCGTCCGATGCCCTGCGCGCAGGGCACCACGGAGGAAGCGGAGAACACCGACCCGCCGCAGCTGCACCCACTCGCCTTGCACAAGGTCCAGCGCTTCGCTGCCGATCGCCTCGGGGGAACCCGCCAGTCCCTTCTCACGGAGCGCGTTCAAGACGGCGGCGTTGAGGTCGCGGCGCGACTGAAGCGAGACGAGGAACGGACCGTTCGGGTCGTTCGGGTAGATGGACGGCAGGAACCGCTGCCAGAACGCCTCCATCACCTCGATCAGCTCGCGCCACTCCTCCTCGACGTCGGGCTCGGCGAGGCTGAGACTCTGCTCGGCACGCGGGACAAGGAGCGGGATGTCGACGAAGATGACATCCGGTTTCGTATCCGAATCCAGCAGGTCCGTCAGGAGCTGGTAGACGAGGATGTACTCCTTCCATGCAAGTCGCTCGGACGCGTCCAGGAAGTTCATGTCATTGATGTCGACGCGGCTGTCCTGGAAGCCCTCCGTCACCTGGTTGCCAGACACGACGATGTCGTGGCGGAGCGCCGCGGCTCCGTAGAGAATGCCGCCCAGGGCGGGCATGCTCCGGCTCTTGGAGGAAACTCCGACGGCGTAGACGCGATCGAACCGGCGCGACTCGACGCTGCGGATGATGCCGCCACGCACGAAGAGCGGGGCCTTCGAGTCGATGTACCGCATCTTGTTGGCGATCTTCCCGGCGGTGCCAGGAAGCCGCAGGCTCATTGCCGCGGCGAGTGCGCGAGCCAGCTCGATGCTCTTCATGTCGTCGTCTCCTCTGAGGCGAGCAGGGCCCCAAGCTCACGCAGGTACGGGTGCATCCCGCGCTGCTCGAGAAACCGGACGAGAGCCCCGCGATCGCTCGGTGCCGACGCGCCGGAGGCCGCGAGCCCCTGACGTGTGAGCTCCTCGAGGGCTCGA
Source organism: Streptomyces sp. NRRL F-5755 (assembly GCF_001279365.1). Lineage (NCBI taxonomy): Bacteria > Bacillati > Actinomycetota > Actinomycetes > Kitasatosporales > Streptomycetaceae > Streptomyces > Streptomyces sp. NRRL F-5755. The sequence continues at coordinate 5,598 of NZ_LGCW01000027.1, forward strand.
CCGACGTCATTGGCACTCAGGTCCACGCCAAGGAGCGCCCCGGCTCGAGATCGCAGGAGCTCCGCTGTCTGTGGGCCGCTGGCCGCAAGGAGCAGCGCAACGGGGACGAGCACCCCTTCGCCGACTGTCTCGGCCTTCGGCGGGTGGGGCGGCTGCCGTGCGGTCTCCCTGGCCTCCGCCGTGACCGACGGAGTCCACGACAAGAGGTGCCCAAGCAGGCTCTGGCGATGCGCCTCGTCGGTCAGCGCCGTGTAGGTAAGCAGCTGGAGCGCGGAGAAGAACACCGGACCCGCGGTGTTGGTCGCCTGGTACCGGAGGAGCACGGGCTTGTTCTGGGCATCCACGGCGAGCACACCTGCGCCGAGCGCTGTGTCGAAGAAGTGGTCCGACCGGACCTTCACCCCTCCGCCGAGGACCTCCTCGAGCGCACCGTCGGTGATGCGAGCAACCGAATCCGCGGCGCGGCGTCGGGCTCCCAGCTGGACCGGCGTCTTGAAGTAGCGGCCGAGGTCCAGATCCGTGAACGGCGGCACGGCGATGACGGCGACCCGCGACCGCGCGAGCGCGGACGATAGCTTGCGCATGTCGACGAGGCGCTCGGCATCCAGCAACCCACCGACGACGATGAGCGGAGGCCCCGACGGATCAGCCAGGAGTCGATCCATGGGAACGCTCTCGACCTCTGCCGTCTGCGAGAGGACGCCGACCTCGAACAGGTCAGCCTGTGCTTCGACGATGCGCGCTTTCATCGGAGCTCCAACTTCGAGCGGACGAGCTTCATCTCCTTGAGCTCGCGAATCGCGTCGGCGTGGTCCGGGTGCTGGTCTTCGTCGTAGGAGCCGGCCTCCAGGTCGCCGGAAATATCGACCCACAGACCGAAGTGGACGTCCTTGCCAGCGCCCTCAAAGAAACCTGCGCCCTCCTGGGAGACCTCGCTGTTGAACGCCTCGTAGCGCGCCTTCGTGGTCCCGAAGGTCGCAGCCAGCGTCGGCTCCGCCTTGGCCGGCTTCCCGTTCGACTTCAAAACCCGGTTGAGCGCGCGCAGTTCCTTCTGCCGGATCACCTGCCGGAGTCCCGTCTTGAGCTCGTCGAGCTTCTCTGTGACCCGCTGCGGGAGCCCCTGGACCGCTTGCTCGGTCGCGACGACCTCGGTCTCCAAGCTCTTCAAGAGCTCGGTCTCCGCCACTTGATCGATCAGCGATTGCACCTGCTGCTTCAGGCCTCCCTCCACAAGGCCGCGGAACTTCTGGACCTCGAGCTTGAGCGGGTTGAGCGAGGCCTGTACCGGTTGCGGAGCGTCGGCCGTGAAGTCGCCCAGCGACTGCCACGCGGAGGCGGCGGCCTTGTAGTCCTTAACCGCCTTCGCCCACTGCTCATGGAGCTTCTTGAACTGCGCGAAGAAGCTACCGGGCTGCTCCTTGCTGATCAGGTCCTTCAGCGCGTCCATGCGCTTCCACGCGTACTCGTACTGCGAGCTGACCAGGTACTGGTCGATCATCAGCGTGTACGACGCGACCGGGATCGTCGCCATCCGCGTCTGCGTGCCTGCCGCGGCGGTCCCTTTCACCGCGTTCTCGAGCTCGGACTTGATGGCCTTGAGCGGCAGCGTGACCGAGGCGATGGGGAAGGGGTGGCCCTCGGCCTCATCGAGCGTGGCCGCCTCGCCTAGCAGATGGTCGATCTCCTCGATCATCTCGTCCCGAGTTTCCAGGAACGCCTTCTTCAGCCACGCCAGGAAGGCGACGCGCTCCCACAGCGAGAGCGTCGGATACCGGGTCTCGTAGGACAGGATTCGCGCCGGCGAGCAGTCGAAGTGGAGCGTCGTCTCGCCTATCTCAAGCGGGCACACACCGAGGATGCGCTCCTCGATGTCGAGGACCTGAGCGACGACCGTCTTGAGCGATCCCTCGGTCAGGCTGTCGATGTCGGCGGTCAGGTGGTCCGAGCTCACCTGCTCGATCTGCTCTTCCGCCGTCGCCAGTTGCTGCTTGGCTGTGGGGTAGTTGTTGCTCAGCAGAATGCTGGCCTGTGTGGGGAACAGGTCGGTGAGCGTCTTGACCGAGTCCTTGCACTCCCCCTCGAGCCAGGCCGACGCCGACTGGCGGCGGCTCTCGAGCATCGTCCGGTCGACGGCCTTGTAGAGGTCGTTCTTCTTGCGGACGAGCCCGATGCCGATGAGCACCTCGAGGATCTGCTCGAGCTGCTGCGGTGCCTTCATCTCGCTGTCGGGCACCGCGAAAAAGAAGCTGTTGGCGAGCTTGCTCACCGCCGACTGCGTCTTGAGCTCTTGGAGGAGCGCGAAGAAGCACCGGGGCACCTTCGGGAGCAGGCTGCCGTCGGTCGTCAGCACGCCCAGGAGGTCGCCGTACTTCCACGCGGCAGGTGCATCGATGTTCTTCTTCGCCGCCTGTCGGCAGTTTTCAAACTCCACGTTGTTCAGAGGTCCACCGGCCGTGTCGACGGCTGCATCGAGCGAGCAGTCGGTCGCCAACATGTAGCGGTAGCCCTTCGCGAAATCGGCCGTGTTGTTGCCGGTCTTGCGGCTCCAGATGGGCGCGAGGAGGTAGCCGGTCTTGCGGAGGCCGTTCGCCCACTCCCGGCTCTTCGCTTGCCACTCGTCGCGGTAGGAACCCTCGAGCCCCTTCGCGACTTTGCTCAGGCGTGCCTCGTGGGCGTTGTAGGCGGAGCCCCGGCCCGAGTACTTGAGAAGGAACTCCTCCTCCTGCGACACGAGGCGCCGCGTCAGTACGCAGCGGCGAAGGGCCGGCGACGCATCGAGCTGCTGCTCGAACGAGGCCACGTCCGCGCCTGCCGGGAACAGGACGAGGATCGGGTGGACCCGCTCGAGGCCGATGTAGGCGCGTAGCTTGTCGAGGGTCTGCTGCGCGTCCAGGCAGTACACGACCGTGCACCGACCATCCGGCGTGACCCGAAGCCCGTCGAGCGACGGCGAGCCGAACGCGGAGGTGAGCGCCTTGTGCGGAACGTCCTTAAGCCCCGAGACGCGCTTGGTAGCCTCATCCTTGAGGTGGTCGTCGAGGAGCTTCGCGAGGCCAAGGCAGATCGCCGTCCCGCGTTTCGCCCTCGTCTGACTGACGCCGCGGACGTACTCGTCGAGCGAAGCCTCGTACTTGCCATCCCTGAAGAAGCGAACGCTCTCAGCCGCCGAGACCAGGAGCTTGTTGAACTCGCGCCAGAGCCGGAACGACATCCCGATGAACCGGGTCCCGTCGACCCGGTACTCCGGCTTCGAGAAGATGCGGTGGAGCGACTCGGCCGCGAACTCGATGCCCTCTCGCGGGTAGAGCGCCGCCAGCTGCTCGCCCCATTGCTCCAGGTCGGCGTAGACGACGAAGTCACCAGCGGCGCCCGGGGCTCCCCCGACCGCAACGGAGAACGCGCGCAATGCCTCGAGCAGTCCGACGACGGACACCTCGCAGGTCGGGGTGAAGTACGTGTCCGTCTTCCCTTCCTTTGCCTTGAAGCCGAACTCGGGACGGGTCAGCTCGTTCGCGAGCGCGCGCTCGTCGATGTGAACCTGAAAGAGCTCCGCGAAGGCGTGTCCGCGGCCCGCGACCTCGTGGGCGAGCAACGCATCGGCCATCTCCTCGGTCAACGCCGCCTTCGCCGCCCCGCCGACCGGAGCCGGTAGCTGGCCGTACACGAGCCGCTCCAGCTCCTGCTTGGGGACCCCGGTTACCTTGCCGAGCAGGGGCAGGACGGCGCCGTCGTTGAAGATATGCTTGGCCCGGGCATCGGTCTTGGCGAAGTCCTTCAGGAGCTCCCACGCGCTCGAGCGGTAGCCGCGCTCCATGTGCCGGGCGTACGTCTCGTGGATGGACGACATGATCACGTTCAGCCAGCCGAAGTTCCGGTTGGCCGAAAGGAACGCGCCCTCGAGCGTCCCCACCGGGTACTCGACGGCGTGCGGGTCGACCAGGCCGCCCTTGATGTGGTCGACGTAGCTCTGCACGTCGGTCAGTTGGTTCGGCTCGATCGTGACCGAGCTCGCTCGGCGCAGGTTCGGACCGATATGGATCTGGTCGCGCATGCCCACGCTGCAGAGCAGCAGAAAGTTCACGTCCGGATGTTGGTTTCGCCAGTTCTCGTGCTTGATGACCTCCGAGACCATCAGGAGGTACTCGTCGTCGACCTTGGTCTGCGTGTCCTCGCGAAGGCCCCGTTTCAGGTCACCGGGCGTCTCGACCTCGTCGACGATGATCCAGAGGTGGTTCAGGCCAGCATCACCCAAGACCTTCTTCGCATCGCGAAGCCGGTCCTCGAACGATCGCGTGTCGTCGTCGACGAGCGAAAGCGCCTTCAGGTTCACGCCCTTGGCCTGCATCGCCGCCTTGAGGTCCTCGTAGAGGTCCCGCGGCCCGCCAGCGGCAGGGTCGGCGCGCAACGTGTGCCGCAGGGCTTCGACCGCCAGGCGAGCCACCCACGTCGCAGCGTCGAGCGCGTCGTCGCACACGGTGCTGTAGCGGATGTAGAGCGGCAGGATGCCATCCTGCAGCGCCGGCTCGAGCACACGCGGCTTCTTGTCTGGCTGATGGAAGGGTGGGATGACGTACTCGTTCTTGTTGAGTAGCCACCGGTCGACGCGGCCCGTCGCTTCCGCGATGAGCTCGTAGCCAAGCCGTGTCTTGCCCAGACCCCAGTCGCCGAACGCGATGAAGAAGCCGGCGATGTCGTTCGCGGCACCGTCCCAGAAGGATCGGCGGAATTGGTGGAGTGCGTTGAACACCTGGTTCTGGCCCACCATGGAGAAGGAAGGCGGATAGAGTGCGACCCCCTTGGCGGCCCACGGTTTGGTGATGGTCATCGGTCTTCTCCCTGCATCTCCCTGGAGGAACCCGTGGGGGTCTGCTCCGCAGTCTCGACGTTCATGGTCTTGTAGAGGGGCGTGAAGTCGATGCGGACGCGACGTGCGCCGGGCTCGCCGAACAGCCCTCGTCCCATGCGGGGCTGTCCTGGGTGACGGTCGAGCAATCGCAGCTGCTCGTGATACATCGCCGTCCGGATGTAGCTGTCGAGGACGACGGCTCGATCCTCGTCCGGCACCTGAAGGAGCTCGCCGAAGCGCTCGCCGAGCTGACTCACGATGAGAAAGCCCTCGGCGTCCGCGCAATCGCGAAGCGCCCGGGCGAACGCCTCGTCGTCGGTCAGCCGCGCAGGCGCTGCGTCCTCGAATCCGAGCTCGACGAGGTTCTCCACCGCCAGCGCACCAGCGAGTCCACCGGCGTCCAGGCCCCAGGTCGAGGGGCCACCATCGAAGGCTCGGATGTGGAAGAACACGGCCAGGGCCTTCTTGAGCGCGGTCGGGAGGTCGTTCGTCGAGGGTGTTCCACCCTGGACGCCCTCCCACACGACCGCCGCAGTTTCGCCCAGAGCCGAAAGGTCAGCGCGCCAACGCGACCCGAGGGCGAGCTCGGCGTTGTCGCGCAGCAGCGTGTTGAAGCCGTCGCAGTTGCGCTGTGCGATCTCGAGTACATCGCCCTCGGGCGACGTGAGCGACAACGCGCCCGTGGGGATACCGCCCGGCGCCTCGACTCCCAGCTGCCAGCCCGCAAGGCAAAGCCCGATCACCAAGCGCGTGCGAGGCTCACGTCGAAGCAGCTGCTTCGCGAGGGCGCGAGCCCAGTCGACGTCAGCGTCCGCCTCGCGAAATGCCTTCCCCAGCGCGACGCCTTCCGCGGTGGCCCGGAGGCCCTTGTCGACCCGCTCGAAGAGGCTGATCCCGTTGATGCGGTAGCGGGCGCCGCTGCGCTCCATCCCGTACGTGTTGATGACGCCGTCGGTCCCCTTGCCGCGCGGCGCCCCGCCCCTGAACTGCATCGTGGGAGCGATGTCGAAGACCACGCGCTCGAGATCGGCCCGTGAATAGACGCGGCCTGGCTCCGCACGGGCCGCCGCCTCCGGGTACTCCTGGATGCGAGCCGCCTCGCTCCATAGAAACAGCTTGGGAAGCGCGATGCGCACCAACGGCGTGTTCATGCCTGTCCTCCGTGGAAAGTCGCCAGGAACTGCGACAGGCGAACGCGGTAGGGCTTTTCGCCCCGGTTCTGCAGGTGTCCCGGATGAGCCTTGATCTTGGATTGGTAGTCGTCGGTCAGACGCAGCACGTCGCCGTCGTGCTCGAACACATCGAGCAGCTCGAGGTTCTTCAGCATCACGTGGACGGCGCCGGCCCAGAGCGAATCCTGGGTGCTGGCCCCCACCGGCCAGTAGCCGACCTGCTCGAGCATCGAGCGGACATGGCGCCACAGAGGGCCCCGCCCGGCACCGTCGAGCTCGAGATGCGCCACATCCCCACCGACGTGGATCAGCGCCGCCACATCGCCCGCCAGGCCGGCGAACAGGCGGTGAACCTCGAACTGAAGGAGCGCGGCCGCGACGGGGTGTTGGGAGAGTCGCTCTGCGGCGGCCTCGCGACCGAGCGTGGCGGCAGGCTCCCACTCGCCGTGGCGACAGAGCGGTAGGCCGGCGACGACGTAGTTCCGGGCCATCACGTCGGTACGCTCCATCTCGCCGATCAGCACCTGGCCGTCGTCGGCCACGAGCAGTTCCACGGTGCTGAGAAGCAACGGGCGCTTCCAGCTTCGACGGAGCTGCGTGCTGAGCGGCCCCTCCAACTTCGACGCCGCGTCGGCGCTCCAGGACTGCTGCTCCGAAAGAAACTCGGGCTCTCGAATCAGGTCCCCGATCACCTTCGGCGGAAGCTGAGCGAACAGGTCGAGTCGCTCTGAGGCCGCCACGTCGCGCGGCTCGCGGATGGGCACGCTCAGGTAGGCGTGCGTCTTCTGATCGCCGCCGTGGGGCTGCGTCAGGTGCCAACGTCCGAACCGTGCCCAGACGTGCTCCTCGAGCTCCGGAATCGGCTCCGGGGCGTGTCGCCGGAGGTGCTCGCCCATGAAGTGCGCCGCGAGCCGGGTGGTGAACGCGGACGGGCCCGCGTCTCCGTCGATGAGGTGAAGGAAGAGCGGGGTGACCACGTGTGCCTCGGGACGACGCGCCAGCAGCGAGTCGAGCCAGTCGCTCAAGTGCGCCTCATGCAGCCCGAGGTCTTCCGGATCACCCGGCGTGAGCTCGCCGAGGGTGGCGAGATGCGCGAGCAGTCGGCGATTGCGGTCGAGGGGTGAGAACTGCTTCGCCTTCGTCGACGTCTTGGCCTTCGAGCGCTTCGGCGCGCCAGGCTTGTCGTGGATCGGCGGGGGATCGTCGCCCGGTCGGTAGAGGCGAAGGCGAGCCCAGTCGTCGTCGACGCGGAAGAGGAGGTCGTGCTCTGGCGTCGCGTTGTAGTGGACGCGACTGCGGAAGTTAGTCGTGTACTTCTCGATGTCGCACTGAACGGTGATCGGTTTGAAGAGCGGGTAGTTCGCTGCGAACCAGCTTGTGATCTCGTCCCGGGAGTGCTCGTCTCCATCGGCGAACGTCTCGGCGACGAAGCGCTCGAGCAGCTCGTTGCAGCTCTCGTCGTAGATCTTGCCGGCCCTGGCCCGCTTCATCGCCCACGTGAGGACCTCACGCGCCGGCTTGTGGGTCTCCTCGACAGGCAGGAGCGGTCGCAACAGCTCCCACGCGCCAGCGTCAACAGGGAAGTTGGTGCCGTTCGGCTGCCGGAGGATCATCAGGTTGGCCAGCCCTTTCCTGGCCGCGATGGTGGTCTTGAGGAGTGGGTTGCCGAGGAACCGCTTCTCGATCGCGAGCACGACGCGGGGCTTGGTCGTAGCTCCGCTGCTCGGGTCCGCCCAGAATGCTGCATCGGCGCCATCGGACTTCCGATCCGCGACGCCCTCCACCACACGAGCCTGGGCGTAGATGCCCGCGTAATTGCCCGACATCCAGAGCAGGATGATGTCGCCGATGTGGATGCGGTCCTTGTATCGGTTGGTCAGGAACTGCATCCGGTCGAGGTGCTGGAGGGCCTCGAGGATCCGGTAGAGCACGGGATTGGCCTGGAAGATCCAGACCCTTGGTTCCTTCACGTCGGGCACGGCAGCGACCTCGGCCGAGGTGACCTCAGCGATGGTGCCTTCGACGAGCTTGAACATCCCCTTGTCACCTCGAAGGAAACGGGCGTCCTGCGTCATGTCTCGATGCAGCGAAAACCACGGCGTCTTGCGATCGTCACTCACGGCGAACTCGTCCGAATGGAGCTCCGCCAGCGCCGCCCATACCTCGTCCCGGTAGTGGAAGGCCCGCCGCGGCTGGCTGCGCATCCAGTCGAATGCCAGGTCGACCTTGCGAGGCCTCATGCGGCACCTCCCTCTGACGCCCGCAGCACGAGCTCTTCGACCATGCGCTTCTGCAGCTCCTTGCCGGGCCGGAACACGGTGCGCAGGCGCGCCGCCATCAGTGACGACTGGTAGTCGTCGTCGAGCACCAGGAGCTCGTCCTGGTGGCACAGGATTCGAAGCTCGAGGAGGTTCCGGAGCAGGTTGCCCATGAGCTCGTCGGAGACTCGGCCGTCGACGAGGCCGAAGGGTGCGTAGCCCTGCGCGCGAACGAGGTCGCCGAGCAGCTCGGCCACGCGGCCGACCCCGCGGGAGTCCACGAGCACCGAGACGTCGTGCAGGCCGCCAGACGCGGGCACGTAGAGTTCCACGGTGGGCATCGTCGACGCTGGCGAGCGCCAGGCGCAGATGCCCAGGTGTATCACCGCGGCGTAGAACGGGTGCTCCACCACGGCATCACGGAGATGTTCGAAGAGCACTTCGTTGAGCGCGTCCTCGTCGGACATGCGCTGGCCACGCGCATCGACGATCGGGGCGCCGCTCAGCACGCCGAAGCGCTGCGTGTTCCACGGCTGCGGAATAAAGGCGCTGCCAAGGCCGAAGCCGTCCTCTCGATTGAGCGGCAGCGGGCGCAGCACCGCAGCGGCCTCAACAGCGACGGGCAGCGCCACGCAGGCGGGGCCGAAGCGCCGCAGCGCGAACTCGAAGAGCCCCTTGGGACGTGCGGAGTGTCCGAGTGCGTAGCTGTCCCAGGCGGCGAACGGCCGCGAGCGCTCGGGGAGGCCGGTCATGCGGGACTCGAGCTCCGCCGACGCGAGATCGACCAGGCGCTTGCCGCCCTCCAGCTGCGCGAGGAAGGCGTTGAGCTCAGCCAGCAGCGGCGCGAGCTCGCCTTTCGTCCACTCCTCGAGCTCCACGGTCATGCCCGCGCGGCCGGCATCGACCAGCCCCTCGACGAGGATGCTGAGCAGGTAGGCGCGGTACTCGGGGACCGCGAAGCACAGACGACGCCCGACCTGTTGCGCGTCGCACTCAAGGAGGTGCACGAAGGGTGGCGTCAGGTGCCAGGCCACCGGACGATCGTGCTCGTCGTCAACCGCCTTGAGGGCGCCTGCGTTCTCGAACACCGAGACCCACGGCCCAGCGCCGAGGTGCTCGGCCTCGTAGGCCGACACCTCGCCCCAGTGGGCAAGATGCTCGAAGAGCGGGACCGCGTCGCTCGGGCGGGCGGGGAGACTCATGCGGCAGCCTCCATGACGAGTTGACAGGCCGCTCGCGCGCTGTCGGCCGCGGCCCACCGGCGGAAGTTCGTCGCCGCCTGACGGGAACGCAGGACGACCCACTGCTCCGGCTTCTTCGGATCCTTCCCGATGCTCCAGTCCCAGCCCGACCATCCGTTGGCGGCGTACTGCTCACCGCAGGGAGCCAGCCTCCAGTCGGGCAGCCGGAGCGCTTCGAGATCGCCGATCATCTCGGACGGCGTCTGGTATCGGGCGGCGGGGTCGGGCGAGACCGCCTTGTTGACGATGCGCGCCAGGCTCTTGGGCACGTACGGCTGCATCTGCCCGAAGGAGATCACGCCTTTGCCGGACGCGGCCCGGGCCAGCGCACGGTCGACCACCTTCTGCCTGTCGAAATCGTCGACGCCGCCCGATGCCTCCGCCAACTCGCGAAGCTCCTTCCTCGCCTCGCGGTCCAGGTAGGCGTCGTCGTTGTACGGCAGAGCGCCGTGCACCATCTCGAAGAGCACCAGGCCCACCTGGTAGAGGTCCGACCGCACGTCGTAGCGGCTCGGCGTCGCCCATCCCTCGGCCGGCACGTAGAGCGCGCTGTGGCGCGAGGCGGTCACGCTCGCACTAGCATGAGCCAGTCGCGCGACCGACCCGAAGTCGGTGATCTTCGGCCAGATGCGCCCGTGTCGCTGCGAGATCAGCACGTTCGCGGGCTTGATGTCCCGATGAACGAGGAGCGCCTGGTGAAGCTGCGCGAGCCCATGGAGGATGCCAATCGCCGCGCAGACGGCCTCCATCATCGGGAGCGGCCCGCCGCTCAGCAGCGAGAGGATGCTGCCGCCGTCGACATACTCCATGGCAACGAGGACGAAGTCGTCGCCGAGGCGCTGCGCGTCGTGGACGCGCACGAGGTTGCTTCCGTTGCCCTCTGTCCTGGTCGCCTCCACAAGCCGGCGCGGCTCCGCGAAGAGGTCGCCGCTCGGATCGGGATAGAGGACCTTCAGGAACACCGGCAGGTCGAGGGGTACGTGATGCGCACGGAAGGCGTACGCGTTCGCGCCCTCGGTGTTCTCCGCCTCGAGCCTGTACTTCCCGGTCGCAGCGATGAGCTGCTGGACGTCCTGAAGAGTCGTGCTCATTCGTCGAGTCCCCACCACGCGACGAGCACCGCTTCTCGCCAGGTCTTCGGCTTGAAGTCCGCGCCGCCGTTCAACACGTCCTCGGGAGAAGCAGACGCGATGGAGGCGAATCGCTTCTCCTGTGCGCGGAGAGATTGCGGCGCGACAAGGTCAACGGCCAGCTCGAGCTCAGCGCCCACCAGCTGGACGATCCCCTCCGCCTTGACGCGCGAAGCCGACGGCCCTCGAAACTGTGAGGAGCCGACCTGCAGCACGCAGATGCGCTCGACTCCCTGCTCGGCCAGGAAGGTCGAGAGCAGCCGACGAAGGCTCAGCAGCGCGTGCCCCTCGCATGCGTCGGCGGGCAGCTTCTGTGACGTGGACGGAAGCGGCAGAACGCGGGGTTGAGCCCGGCTGCCATCGAGGAGCGCCCACTTGAAGTCGGTCGAGCTGGGAGCGATGCCGAGGACCTTCATGCGTCGTCCTCCGCCAGCTCCGGGATGTCGTCCGCGGTCGGTGGCTTGAGCGTTCCGGCGAGGATTGCCGGCACGTCGAGGGTGCCCTCGATCAGCGCTTCGACGTCGGCTTTGGCCTGGTCGACCAGATCGACCGCGGTCTGCAACAAGGTCGTGCGCCTGAGTTCCCTCGCTCCCAGGCTCTTGCGGGTCCCCGGCTTCGCCCCGGGGATCCAGATCTGCGGCAACACAGACTCCTCGATGGCCGGATAGGCAGAGCCCGTGTTGCACCGCATCAGCTGAGCCGTGGAAGCCGGGTGGCGGAGTACCGCCAACAGGAAGAACGCGTCCGTCTTGCTGACGGGCCGCACAACTGCGAAGCCGGTCGTAGCGACCGCACCATCGAGCGAGTCCGGCACGAGTCCTACCGCACCCCGGTTCGGCCTGACGGTCGAGGCGAGCACGTCGAAGCCACGAAGGAGCTTGCGCGCGCGGCTCGGTGCGTTCTCGACCGGTACTTCGGAGTGGGACACGTGACCCGTCGAGGAGTCGACGTTGGAGATCTCGATGTAACGGAACGTGCTCTGGCCGTGGGCTCCCGGTGACCACCGGTCCGAGGAGAGACTCGCGACCTTGCCAAGTTGAACGAAGGCAGGATTCCGGCGCAGCCATTCCGTGAGCGTGATGAAGTGGCGCTGGTGGTACCAAGCATCCAGCCGCGAGCCGTCGATCTCCGCGGGCGCGACCATCGTAGTGAGCGACGACAGCGCGTCATGAGGACAGCCCTCATAGAGCGTCGCTAGTTCCGTGCCGAGTTTCTCACCCTCCCGAGAGGCGACAGCGCGACAGCGCTCCGCCAACTCGACCTTCGCGCCGATGTAGTCTTGGACGCCTCGTTCGGGAACGACCACCTTCGCAGCGCGCGTTTCCTCGATCCCGAGGTACTTGATCAGAGTCCCGATACCTTGACGCTTGAGCTGAAAGCTCCCGAAGCGAGAAAGGAAGAAGGCAGCTAGGTAGCTTTCCCGCACCTTGTCGGCGAGCACCCTCACGCCAACGATGTGTTGCGTGATGTTGCACTCGTGAATGTGGGCGGGAATCCTGGACAGTGCGCCCAAGCGGCCTGCCTTCGCGAGGGCGAGGTCTCCGGGCTCAAGCTTCGAACGGTGGATGTCCTCGTGTACTTCGAGCGGAATCCGCGCGAGGTCCGTCTCGTTTAGAAATAGATCCCCGATGTTCTGCACCCGGAGGAGCGGTACGCCGTTGGGGGTGTCGTACAGGGATGCGGGTAGCTTCGAGCCGAATGGGCCCGTGAAGAGTCGCCCCAGCTTGCCGAGCACAACGAGCTTATGGCCGGAATGGTCCAGCTGGTTCTCGAGCTCGGTGTACTCCTGCCGGTAGAACTCGGCGGCCAGTCGAGACGGACGAAGCTGTGCGGGGCCGACCCACACAGCAGAGGGGGTTGTCGTCATCGCCCCCCTCCCGCAGTCGTCACGTACGTCGACGAGATCGAGACGAGGTCGTTCCCACTTGGATCCGGGACCTCCGTCTTGCCCTTCTTCAAATACCCGACGTGCTCGGCCACGGCCATGAAGACTGGCCCCTGCTTCTCGGCCGGGTGCCGCTTCTTCTGCAGATAGAGGAAGCTGGTCTTGGCGCCCGTGCCAGCGATGGAGAAGGTCTCGGTGGGCAGGCTCACGACTGCGCGCACGATCGCCTTGCCGCCGAGGAACTCGCCCGTCTCCTCATCCTGAGTCCCCATGAAGTACTCGCGGATGTAGGCGTCTCCCGAGTTGCAGAGGATGCCGTCGGGCACGACGATCAGGAGCCGCCCGCCGGGCTTCAGGAGCTGCAGGTTGCGGTCGATGAACAGCGAGGCCGGGTCGGCCTTGGCGAGCTCCTTCCGCTTCGCCCGGTTCCCGGGAGTCCACGACCAACCGAGCTCGAGGCCGCGCTCCTCGTCGCGCATGCGCGCTAGCCCGCGGGGATCGTCGTACTTGCCGGAGCCGAACGGTGGATTGGTCAGGATGAGGTCGAACTTCCCGATGAGCCGATCGAGATGCGGGTCGACCAGCGAGTCGTCGACCTTCAGCAGTTGGCTGTGGTCCTCGCCGTACAACAGCATGTTGATGCGAGCTTTCTGGATCGAGCCCGCGGCCTGGTCGGCGCCGAAGAAGCTGTGCCGCTTCATCTGCGAGAGCCAGCGCAGCTTGTCGTCGTCGGAGTGGCCGACGTGGCGGTCATCGAGCACGCGCCGCTTCACCTCGCGCAGCGCGCCGATGGGGAAACGCCCAGTACCGCAACAGATGTCGCCGACGAGGAAGGCGGGGAGCGCGGCTTCCTCGTCGGTTTGGGGGTTCCAGCGCTCGCGTTGCCCGTCGTCGCCCCGTCGGGCCCAGAGGTCCGCGTCGGGGATGTCGTGGAAGACCATGCGGGCCATGCACTCCACGACCTGGCTAGGCGTCAGGTAGGTCGCGAGCCCTTCGTCGCTCGCGTACTTGCCGCGAAGGAACACGTCGAAGGCCCAGCCCAGCAAGTCTTCGTGGATGAGGTGCGCCCGCATCTCGCGAGCCTTCTCTCCGTTGCCGAGGAGCTCGCGGTCGGGCACGGAGAGCCGGATGGGCTTGCCCTCCCGATCGCGGAGCTCGAGGGCCTCGATGGCGAGGGCGAGGACCTCTGGGTTCTCGAGACGCAGCGGCTCGTCGTACGAGAAGATCGTGTGCACCTCGCCAGTGATGTCGGTCGCCTTGTATTGCGGGAGGTTGTTGATCTCGCGGAAGGCGTCCTTGAGCTGGATGACCGCGTCCTTCTTGTGCTCCCGCACGTGGTCGGCCGAGTAGATGTCGGCGAATCGCTTGCCCTTCGCGGCGCCGCTCGTGAGCACGTAGCCAGGCGCCTTCTCGAGGTGAACCTTGAGGAAGAGCAACTTGCCGAGCTCGTCGATGGCGGCGTTGGTGGGCTTGACGCCGCCGCGCGAGTAGATGGCCTCGTGCAGCTGATCGAACTTGCGCTGGATCGCCCGGAAGTCGCCACGGTGGTACTCGGCCGAGACCTCCTGCACGAGCCGGGTGCGGGACTCGGAGATCGGCCGGGAGACGGTCTTCCACTCGTCCCGGGCCGGCAGCGCCGAGATTTGCGCGTCCTTCTCGACGTCGAAGATGAAGTCGTTCTCGTCGTCCCATACCCAGACGAAGCGAAACGGCTTACCGGCGGCGGCGCCGAGGCCGGCCTTGAACTTCGCGTCGTCCTGCACGGCAGGCCGCGAGGCATCGCCGGGCTCGCCGCTGGCGAAGAGGATGACGGGTTCGTTCTCGTCGAGCGCGACGAGCTCGGCGGTCGCCGACATGGATCCGTCGCCGAGCAGATCGAAGAGCGCGAAGTCGTCCTTGATCTGCTGGTAGCCGAGCTGTGAGAGCTTCTCCCGCGCGCCATCGCGGAGCGCGTCCGTGGTGTTCTTCCTCTTGGCCATGGGTCCTCTCGCTACCGTCGCCGGTTGAAAATGTTGGTGCCCGCCACGACGAACTGCTCGGTGAGGAGCTCGCGCACCTTGTGCTCTGGCAAGCTGGTTTCGTTCGCTACCGCCCGCACCGCGCTTGTCAGTGGAGCACCGAGGCGGCCGTCGAAGAACTTCTCGACGGCCTTTCGTACGCGGCTGTCGTCGGTGATCGCCGTTCCCCGCGCCACCCACATCTGGTTGCCTGTCCGCTCGAGCGTCGGGTCGAGTCTCATCAGCAAGAGGGCCCGCTCGGAACCTCCCACCTCCGTGAGCTCGGGGACGGCCTCCGCAACGCGCTCGGGCGTCGCGGGACCGCGGCCGATCAGGAAGTCGCGGACCTTCGAGGTGATTGGGCCGGTCATGCTTCCTCCTTGAGCGGGAGGCGCAGCTGGGTGTCGGTCGCCTCGTCCCGCGAAGTGACCGTGCCCTGGCTGTAGCGGAAGCTCCGCAGGACGCTCGCGACGACGTTCGGGGTCGGCACGTCGCCGCCAGGCACGCGCATGACCTCCTCGACGAGCGCGCGCCCGCGTGCCCCCTCGAGGATCGCGTAAGGCTCGAAGCGAGAGCTGACGTAGCGGCGCCCGAGATTGGTCGGGCGGATCGCATCCTCATCGATCAGCCGCGCCCAGCGCGCGGCATCGACGTAGTGGTGGACATGACGGGGGTTCTTAAATCCGATCTTGTGCTGGAGCCACGTCGGGTCGTCTTCGCCGAGCACGACCATTCCGACCATGCGGTCCAGCAGGGGCAGTTGCGTCGCTTGCGATACGCCCGGATCGCGTGACGACATGTTGCCCCCCGGCACGACGGCAAAGCGGGGCGCCGACCCGAGTGCCCGCGTGAGCACATCACGCCGCACAGAGCAACTCCAACCCCCGGGAGAGCTCGAGGTGGTCGCCACGGCGTTCACGACATCGCCTCCCGGAGGTAGTCGTCGGCAGCTTCGATGAGTGCGGTCCGCGCCAGCAACGCCTCGCGGCGACGCTGCATCGCTCGGGTGAGCCGGGTCTCGAAGTCCTCTCGCCAGACTTGACCCAGCACCGGGACGAGCAGCTCATCGAGGTCGCGCTTGTTGACAAAACGCTGCACGGACCCGGAGGAGAGCAGCCGGAGCTGCGTGCGAACGAGGGGATGCGCGAGCGCGACGGCGAAGACGCGGGGCGTCTCGTGGAAGCGGAGGGTGGTGAAGGTGGCGCTCCCGAGGAGCGGCTGCTTTTCGGGTCCGAGCTCCTCGTCGATGTAAGCGACCTGGTCGCCCGAGCCTGTCGTGCACAGCAGGACATCGCCCACCTCGAGCCGCTGCCGCATGCGCGAGGACAGGTCGGACAGGGGCCGAACCTCGCCGCCCTCGACAAGGAAGGTGCTCTCGTTCACGTCGTCGGCCTGAACGGCGAAGACCTCCTCGTCATCGGCGAGGCCACGAAGGCTCGTGCCGGCGGGCTTCGCAAGCTGGAGCAACGGCCGCATGGCCGACGATGCTGCCGAAGAATGACGGAACACGCGCCCGCGGTTGAACGGGACGTCCCACCGGTCTGCCAGCTGCGATCGGAGAACCTCGATGGCCCTGCTGGGGGGCTTGACCCCGGAGACACGGTGATCTATCTCGGTGTGGATCGCCGTCACCACCGCGTTGAACTCGGCGCGGGCGCTCGCGGTCAGGTCGACGGCCCGCTGGTACTGCAGCCCGAGCGACTCCTGCAGGCTGCGCGGGGGCAGCGGGATCGGGAGGCGCGCGATGTCCGAGAGGCGAAGGCGCGGCAGCGCCGACGAGCCACCGCGGTACGCGAGGTCACGCAGGATCCGGTTCAGCGTCGGCGTGCAGAACACGGCGGCCAGGTACTCGGGCAAGACCGCCGGCCGGGGCCGGATGATGGTTAGCTCCGACGACACGGCGATCTCTGCAGGCATCCCCGACTGGACCGCGGCCGCACGAAACGGCTGGGCTGCCCGCGTGAACAGGACGTCGTTCTCCTGGACGTTGATCCACTTGGCGTCGGTGCCGTCGACGTGGGCCATGCCGCTCAAGTCCAGCTCGCAGGGCCGCACGTTGTTCAAGCGGAGCATCGGGATCCCCGATGCAGCCGAAGGCAGGCGAGCCCCGTCGTGGATGGACTCGACGATATCCTCGAGGCTAACGTGTCGACTGCCCTCCGAGCTCATCGTCGACCGCACCAACTCGCGCCCGAGGTAGAAGGCCGGGTCGAGGCGAACGTGCCGCTTGCCGAGGTCGGCGCGGGAGAGCGTGGCTACGCGCATGCGGCTACCTCCCGTTCGAGGAAGTCGTCGAGCTTCGACCGCGCCGCGCCGATGTCGCCGCGGAGGTCGTGCGCCTCCACGTCGACCATGAGGATCGGGTAGTCGTCGGCCAGCGCCGACTTGCGGAGTACCACGACGGAGCACTTAACCCCCGTGCCGCGGAAGCAGGTTCCGGCAGGCAGGCTGACGACCGCCAGCAGACGTGCGTGTTCGAGCAGCCACTCGCGGAAGTCCGCATGCCCGGCGCTCGAGAGCAGGCCTTCGGGCAAGACGGTGACGAGGAGAGCGCCATCGGCCATCGCCGCGAGCGCGTGCTCGATGAACAGCAGCTCTGCAGGCACGCGGCTGCGCACCTTGCCCCCGCGCTTCGACAGCTCAAACCTGGCCAGCTGGGCTCCGCTCAGTTGGAGGCCGAACGGCGGGACGACGATCACGCCGTCGTAGGACCCATCGAGGTTCGACTGCAGGAAGTCAGCGAACACACGCTCGACGCTCGGAAGCAGGCGCTCCAGCAGCGGCTCGAGCAGGCGAAGCTCGGCCGGAAGAAAGATCGTGCCCTCCGCGCCGAGGAGTGCGGCGATCTCCACCCCCGCTCCGCCTGAGACCAGGAGACGACGAGCGCCGAGCTGATGTCCGCGCACCAAGGGCGCCACGCTCTCGGTCAGCCCGGAAAACTGACCCTTGTTGGGAAGCAGTGAGGACAGCGCGACGACGAGACGGACCAACTCATCGGGCGCGTTCGGGCGGAGTCGAAAGCCGGCCAGGAGCGCAGCCGCCGTGCGGAGCGGTTCTACTGCGACCGACTCGTCACCACCGAGACGCGAGACGGGCACGCCGCCCGTGGGGCGGACGAGGTCCGGCTCAAACACCTCATCGCCATCCAGGCGAGCGACCATCTGGGCGACGCCCAGCTTCATCGCGTCACCGTGACCGGCGGCCGCATGAATCAACTGCCCCCAGGCGCCGAGGACTCCTGCCGACGGAAAGTGGCTGCGGTCGGCGACGGGCAGTGCCCGCACGGGGACGAGCCCCTCCTGCTCGCGAGCGTAGAACGATGGATAGCTGCCGCCGTCGACGATCACAAATGCGTAGCCCTCGCCCGCGAGGAGCTCGAGGTAGCGGTCGGACACATCACCGCGCTTGGGGCGAAGCAGCACACCGCGCTCGCCGCCGAGCATGAACTCCCCAGCGAGCGCCAGCCGTCCGATGACCGGCTGCGCAGCGTCGGATACGTCGATTCCGAGGCTGCTGAGGTAGGTTCTCGCGTCCAAGACCATCTCTCCATCACGCGCTCACGCGCCCATTGAGTCTCAAAGAGTAGCCAGGACGAGAAGTGCAGTCAAGAGTCATCACGCGCTCACGTTCCCAATGACTCCAGAGCGGCTCCGCCTCGCCGTAGCGGGGGGGGGAGCGCATCAATAGTTCCTTGTCCGCGGCTGCGCACGATCGGTAGCCGGACACTCGGACCAGCCATCGGTGAGCCCCTGAACTCGTCGCGCCGGCGAGGCGCCGTCTACGCCGCCGACGACCTCCATCACGCGGTACGGGCGGCCCGGCCGAGGCCGCGCACACGGCGTTTCGCGTGCTCTGCGCGCTGGACGACTCCGCCCGCGGCCACGGCTGGCTCGACAGCCTGATCACCGTCCTGAGCACCGCGGCGGCGGTCGAAGCGGCACACCACGGACGAGGCGCACGACTTCCAGGCCCGCTGCTGGCGCCGTGGGCTCGACCCGCGGCTACTGCTCCCCGGCCTCGGTGGCCACGACGATGCGCTGCACAGCTGGTGCGAGCCGCTGCCCGACGCGCGGACGACGCTTTTCCGCGGGCTGCTCACCACCTTCCTGCAGATCCTGCGGGCGCGTTCCCGCGAGCTGATCACCGGGCTCCCCACCGGCGTCGGCGACCGGCTCCACGACGTCCTGGCCGTCCCAGCCCATTACCTTCCGATTAGAGCCCGAACTGTGTTCGTGACCTCCGGGGCCGGTATGGCTCTCTGCCCCTGTCGTTGATGATCCGGGGGGTGCTGCCGCCGGTCCTGGCGGCACCGGAAGGTCGCTGATAGAAGCATGTCCGCCCGTCGGCAGGGCTGCGTAATGTGGCTGCCGATCTCCGGTGCCCGATGGGCCACCGGCTGCAACTCCGGGGAGGGGAAAGCCCGGTGACCAGCAACGACTTCACCTCGATCGATGTGTTCTGCGCCCCCCTTGCAGGCAGCGTTCCTCACCACCCTGACAGCACGTCCATTTTTCACCCCAGATGAACGGAAATGCAGCGCCCAGCGTGGGGCACGGAGCGCCACCCCATCTTGCATCATCCTAGAAATCCAAGGGTTTCCAAGCCTTGCTAGGGTCCTCCGGGGTGCCCTGACCTGACGGCATGACAGACACCGCGACCACCAACCGCTGCTACTGCGGCTGCCAGACCGCCGTCGGCTACGGACGCACCTTCGCCGCTGGCCATGACAAGATCGCCGAAGCCGCCTACCTCGCCGTCCACCACAACAGCTCCGTCGCCGAACTCCTTAAAAGCCAGGGCTTTGGCCCCGACAACCCAGTCACCGACGCAGCCGTCGAAGCGGGCGCCTGGAAAAAGTGCGACCACTGCGATTACAAGGGCGCCCCTGAAAGCATCCGCAACCACATGGCCAAGGTGCAGAAGGCTGAGAACACCCAGCGATAGTCCCTGGAGAAGCCCGTTCGCGCGCTCGGCGGGACCTGGGACCCGAGCCGCGGAATGCAGACCATGCGAGACGCCGGTTACCACCCCTCCGAGAAGTACATCCGAGAGGTGTACCGACGACTGGCGGACAGTGGCCTGCTGGAGAAGGTGATGAGCACCGGGCCATCTACTTCGTCATCGAGAAGTAGGGCCAGCAAGTGGGCCCTGTGCTCGTGATGCTCCGGTCAGAGGACGTGTCCCCCTGCAGACCCCGGCCGAGTGCGCGTCCAGTGCGCATCCGCCCGGGAACTCCCAGGAAACCGCAGGTCAGCGAAGGTACTCCTAACGACCGCAAAACAGCCCCTCCCAGGGGAAACCCCAGGTCAGGGCCGTAGTAGCAGACGAGTCGGGCTGTACGCCGGGTTCTGTTCCGGCCTGCCCATCGGTCCGCGGTAACCGATAACACGTCCGGCGACAGCGCAACTGCCCGCGCTGACGCGCTACTCATCCGATTGCGGTGATGGGGACGCAGCACCACGTGCCGCAGGAACCTACAGCATCCTGCACACACAGCAACGGATCATGGACTATCTGTGGGCCGGGCAACCCCTGGTTTGACGACCGTGCCTCCCTGATCAGCTGTTATTTATGGACCCGAAGCGCCTTCCGGAGCTGTCCCGTGCCACGAGGCCGCACATTGACAGCCGACTCGCCGGTTCCACGCTGAGTTGCAGCGTACGGAATAGCGGATGGGGGGCTGCGATAGCAGCCGTACGGGTGCTGTCACCCACAGTTCACCGTCCGGTCGCGCCGTGCCGCCACTCCTCCAGCACCAGCCAGAAGTCGCGCGGCCAAGGCATCGACAGCGGGTCGAAGTAATAGCTCCTCGCCATCGTGCCCTTCCACAAGACCTCCGCACTCGCGGCTTCCTCAGCAAGGAGTCGGGCCGTTGCCAGGTGTCCCAAGGCAGCTGCGAACTTTCTCTCTTCTGCAGCGTCCAGGAGGGCCGGCCAGGTCTTCCACGTCAAGTGGTGTTCGAGGGCTCGAAGGTGATCGCCGGCCTTTCGAAGGAGCAGGTCGCGGACTTCCCAGGTGATCTCTTCGTCCTTACGCTCCACTTCGCCGATGCGGTCCTCGTCATCCCAGCCGTGCTCTTCGACTACTTCCCTCCAGATCGTCCACGAATGCTCTGCCCGCTCCTTCGCGTATGTCTCCAGCCCTTCTTGAGTAAGCCGCGGAATGACGCCTCCGTCCGGATCATCAGACACGGATTCGTCCAGGGCAGCTTCGACCCCAATTCCGTACCGGATGCGAGTCAGGGTCGCCAAGAGACGAATGGAGGCGTCGATGTCCTCATCGCAGACCGCGTCAAAAATGTCGACGATGTCCTGAGCCACGCCTTGCGAGTCGGTCTCGGCAAGGTGATCGTCAAGACGACCGCCGAGGCCATCATCCGCGTCCCGGATGCGCAAGCTGTTCACAATTTCTTCGATCTGGGCGTCAAGCCGCCCAGTGACGGCCTCAGGCGTCTCTCGCTTCCGTCGGGCCACTTCCTCGTGCTTCGCGCGTTCAGCTGCTTCACGCTGCTGCTCACGAGCTTCTCGGCTCGAGGGGAGGCGGGTTTGCAGTGCCCGCATCTCCTGGGCCTTGGTCGAATCACTCTGCTCCAGCATTTCGATGGCTTGTGCCCGGTGCCCGGCCTGAACCAAGGGATCCGATGCGATGCTGCACAGCGGACCTACCCCCGCCTTGGGGTCGCGGTGGGCCACAGCTATCGCGACAGCGAGGCGGTCGGCGCTCGCGGCCCCCGGATGCACGACGAGTTTCGTCACGGCTTCGGGTACGTAACCGGTCGGGTGCTCATACTCGGCAAGAGCCATTCCCACTCTCATACGTGTCTTCAGCGGGGCCGTTTCGTCGTCCGCGAACAGCTGCGCCGTCCACACTGCCCATCCTTCTCGTACCGCGTCCGCGAGCCAATCCCATTCGTTCTTAGGTAGCAGGTGCCGAGCTTCCGCGTACCCCACATCGTCACGGAAGCGGGAGACCAATCTGTCAGCTGCACGATGCCGTAGGCCCCGTGGCAGTTTCTTGGTGCCGGCTACGTAACAGAGGCCAAGTGTGTACTCGCCCGGCGTGTATCGGGGGCGATCAACATTGGCCCCTGACACGCGGAGAATGCGCTGCAGGTCTTGATGCCAAGGGCCCGGAGCCTGTACCACGAACCCGGCTGCGGCGTGGGCGGCGCCGCCTCTGACCTCGCAGGCGGTGAGGCTGTTGGTGCGCCAGCTGTCGGCAAGGGTCTCGTCCGCAAGGCGAACAAGGCAGGTTTCGACAAAATCGTCGGGCTCCCGATGCCGAGCCGGAACGTCGCAGTCCGGCAGGAGTTCGGGCCGTTCGATGCAGTCCACGGGGCGCCTCCTTGATCTACAAGACTGGAATCCTAACCCCGGGGTTGTTGGCAGGGGACAGCACACATGCGGAGTCCAGGGCGAGGAACCCCATGCCCACTCTGATATCTACAACACGCTTCCATGGCGCAGAGACGTCCTTGGCCAAGGACCAGGAGAGTTGTCTGTCAGGGGAGTTGGCGTCGGACGCGGGGGTGGCGCTCGTGACCAGGTCAGTTGGCGGCGCGTGGCGTCTCGGCCGTGACACCCGAGCGGAATCGAACCCTCCCCCGGCTGCTGGTGCCTTGGCTGAGACTCCGCCGCGGGATCGCGATCGCCGCCGTCGCCGGCGCTGCTACCACGCTGCTGGTCGGGCTCGTCACAAACGCCTGCCGCTCCATGTGGACCCTGAATGTCTGGCGCGTCACCGTCTTGCGATCAACCATCACCTCAACCTCTTTGCCGGACACTGCCGTCGGAAAGTAGTCGGCCGAGGTACTCATTCAGGGGATGCGGCACCAGTGGCAGTCAGACTGAGGCGCCGCCCCACCCCTCTAAGACGTCATTTCGTTTGGTGTGATCTTGCGGCAGTCTGGGATGGTGACTGCCCCTCTTGTCGAGCGGATGGTGCCGGACAGCCTGTGGGAGCTGT
>NZ_LGCW01000028.1:0-27129 GCF_001279365.1 Streptomyces sp. NRRL F-5755
GGTGGGGGGGGGAGGGGGGGGGGGCGGTTGGCGGCGGGGGTTGGTGTGGTTTCCAGGGGGTTCCCGCCGCCCGGGTGCGGGTATCCCCCCGCCGGGGGAACGATCACGTTCGATTTGCCCTGTAGGGCCGCCGCCTTCCGCCCGCCCGGCCAGGAGCAGCCCGTGATCCCCCGGCCGGACCCGCCCGACCGGCCGGGCGAGACCGGGGCCCGTACGCTCGGTGCATGTCCGAGCTGTACTCGGCCCGGCGTACGCGGGTGCGCGACCGCTGCGTCGCCGCCGGAAGCGCCGCGGCGCTGATCTCGCGTCCCGCCAACATCCGCTACCTCACCGGTTGCGCGCCGCCCGGCGCGGCCCTGCTGCTCGGCCCGGCCGACGACCTGCTGCTGACCGGGGGGCCGCTGAGCGGGGACCCGGCGGAGGGGCGTCCGACGGAGGAACTGCGGGTCTGCGAGCTGCCGACCCCGGACGGCGACCCGGTCGTGGCCGCCGCCGACGAGGCCGCCCGGGCCGGGGCCGGTACGCTCGCCGTCGAGGAGCACCATCTGACCGTCGCCCGGCACCGCGCGCTCGCCCAGGTCGCCCCGCGGCTGCGGCTCGCCGACCTGGCCCGCGCCGTCGAGGCGCAGCGGGTCGTCAAGGACGACGAGGAGATCTCCTGTCTGCGGATCGCCGCCGAGATCACCGACCAGGCGCTCGGCGAGTTGCTGGAGTCGATTCTGGTGGGCCGTACGGAACGGCACCTGGCCCTGGAGCTGGAGCGCCGCCTGGTGGACCACGGCGCGGACGGCCCGGCCTTCCCCACCTCGGTCGGCACCGGCCCGAACGCGGGCCGCCCCGGCCATCCGCCCACCGACCGGCGCGTCGAGGAGGGCGACTTCCTCTCCGTCAACCTGGGTGCGAACTACCGGGGTTACCGCTGCGAGATCGGCCGGACGTTTGTCATCGGCACCACGCCGGCGGACTGGCAGATCGAGCTGTACGACCTCGTTTTCGCAGCCCAGCGGGCCGGGCGGGAGGCGCTGGCGCCCGGCGTGGAGTGCCGTGAGGTGGACCGCGCGGCGCGCCAGGTCCTGGTCGGCGCGGGGCACGGGGAGCGGCTCGGGCCGGGCACTGGACACGGTGTGGGCCTGGAAATCGACGAGGACCCTCGGCTGTCACCTGCGGCCATGGGTAAACTGGACGCTTGCGTGCCGGTCACCGTCGATCCAGGGGTTCACATCCCGGGCCGCGGCGGCGTCCGGATCGACGACACACTCGTCGTCCGCCCCGAGGCGGACGGCGGGCCAGAGCTACTCACGATCACGACCAAGGAGCTGCTCGCCCTCTGAGCCTTGACGGGCTCGGAGCGTGCGTCTTCCGGGTCCCCACCACCTGCAGTCCAGGAGATTCCGCAACCGTGGCATCCACGAACGACCTCAAGAACGGCATGGTGCTCAAGCTCGAAGGCGGCCAGCTCTGGTCCGTCGTCGAGTTCCAGCACGTCAAGCCCGGCAAGGGCCCGGCCTTCGTCCGCACCAAGCTCAAGAACGTGCTGTCCGGCAAGGTGGTGGACAAGACCTTCAACGCCGGTGTGAAGGTCGAGACGGCCAACGTCGACAAGCGCGGCATGCAGTTCTCGTACATGGACGGCGACTACTTCGTCTTCATGGACATGGACACCTACGACCAGCTGCACATCGACCGCAAGACCGTCGGTGACGCCGCCAACTACCTGCTCGAGGGCTTCGAGGCGGTCGTGGCGCAGAACGAGGGCCAGGTGCTCTACGTCGAGCTGCCGGCCGCGGTCGAGCTGACCATCAAGGAGACCGAGCCCGGCGTCCAGGGCGACCGCTCCACCGGCGGCACCAAGCCCGCCACCCTGGAGACCGGCTACCAGATCCAGGTCCCGCTGTTCATCACGACCGGCGAGAAGATCAAGGTCGACACCCGCTCCGGTGAGTACCTCGGCCGGGTGAACAGCTAACCGTGGCCGCCCGCAACAAGGCCCGCAAGCGCGCCTTCCAGATCCTCTTCGAGGCCGATCAGCGCGGAGCCGAGGTGCAGTCCGTGCTGGCGGACTGGATGCGTCACGCCCGGACCGACCCGCGGCAGCCGCCGGTCAACGAGTACACCCTGCAACTGGTCGAGGGGTACGCGGAGCACGTCGAGCGCATCGACGAACTGCTCGCCACCTACTCCGTCGGCTGGACGCTGGACCGGATGCCGACGGTGGACCGCAACGTCCTGCGGCTCGGCGCCTACGAGCTGATCTGGGTGGACGAGACCCCGGACGCCGTGGCCATCGACGAAGCGGTACAGCTGGCCAAGGAATTCTCCACGGACGAGTCGCCGGCCTTCGTCAACGGCCTGCTCGCCCGTCTGAAGGAACTGAAGCCGAGCCTGCGGCGCGAGGCGCGGTAAGGCAGCGGTGGATCGTGAAAGGGCCCGGAGCGGGACGCTCCGGGCCCTTCGCACACCCCCTTCGCCCTGGGGGCGGCGGCACACAGAAAACCGCCGCCCGGAAGCCTCCGGAGCGGCGGTACGTTTCTGCAGGTGACGCCGGTGCGGTCAGATGTCCTCGTGCTGCACCGCGCGGCGCGCGTCGGCGTCCAGCACGCCCCAGCTGATGAGCTGCTCGGTCAGCACGGAGGGCGACTGGTCGTAGATCACCGCGAGGGTGCGCAGGTCGTCCTGGCGGATCGAGAGGACCTTGCCGTTGTAGTCGCCGCGCTGGCTCTGGATCGTGGCGGCGTAGCGCTGCAGCGGGCCGGCCTTCTCGGCGGGGACGTGGGCCAGCCGCTCCAGATCCAGGACCAGCTTCGGCGGCGGCTCGGCGGCGCCGCCCGGGGTCGTGCCCGGCAGCAGTTCCTGCACCGGCACGCCGTAGAAGTCGGCCAGCTCGGCCAGGCGCTGCACGGTCACGGCACGGTCGCCGCGCTCGTACGAGCCCACCACCACGGCCTTCCAGCGGCCCTGGGACTTCTCCTCGACACCGTGGAGAGAGAGGCCCTGCTGGGTGCGGATGGCGCGGAGCTTGGCCCCGAGCTGTTTGGCGTATTCGCTGGACATAAAGCTCCCCGGACGCTGTGTAGGCGTGCGGCGCGGCCGCGCGCTGGTAACTCACTGTGAGGTTACGCAGCGTAATTCGGCATCGTCAAGCCGAATGAGTCACACGGTGGTCCCGAAGGGGTGTTGTCGGACCACGCCGCGGGTCCTGATACCGTGAACAACGTAATTCCGACGTCCTTTAAAGTCCGTCCTGTGAGGCGGAGAAGGAGGTCCGTTCGTCATGGACGCCCCCAGCTCCAACGCTGCGCGTCCGGTCCTCGAAGGCCCGGACATCACGCGCATGCTCACCCGCATCGCCCACGAGATCGTCGAACGCGCCAAGGGCGCCGGCGACGTGGTGCTCCTCGGCATCCCCACCCGCGGCGTCTTCCTCGCCCGCCGGCTGGCCGCCAAGCTCGAAGAGATCACCGGCCGCCCGGTCCCGGTCGGCTCGCTCGACATCACCATGTACCGCGACGACCTGCGCCTGGGCCCGGCCCGCGCGCTCGCCCGCACCGACATCCCCGGTGACGGCATCGAGGGCCGGGTGGTCCTCCTCGTCGACGACGTGCTCTTCTCCGGCCGTACGATCCGTGCCGCCCTCGACGCCCTGAACGACATCGGCCGCCCGCGTGCCGTGCAGCTCGCCGTCCTGGTCGACCGCGGCCACCGCGAGCTGCCGATCCGCGCCGACTACGTGGGCAAGAACCTCCCCACGTCGCTGCGGGAGACGGTCAAGGTCCAGCTCACCGAGGAGGACGGCCGGGACGCCGTGCTGCTCGGCGTGAAGCCGGCCGCCCCGGCCGGCGAGCAGTAGCACACCCCCGTACGGACCCGGTGCCGCCGGGCCCGCACCCCTGCCTGCTCGTCGGACATACCCGTACACCTCCATCAATCACGGAGAAAACCGGATGAAGCGTCATCTCATCTCGGCCGCCGACCTCACCCGCGACGATGCCGTCCTGATCCTCGACACCGCCGAGGAGATGGCCCGGGTGGCGGACCGGCCGATCAAGAAGCTCCCCACGCTGCGCGGACGCACCGTCGTCAACCTCTTCTTCGAGGACTCCACGCGCACCCGCATCTCCTTCGAGGCCGCCGCCAAGCGGCTCTCCGCAGACGTCATCAACTTCTCCGCGAAGGGCTCGTCCGTCTCCAAGGGCGAGTCCCTGAAGGACACCGCCCTGACCCTGGAGGCGATGGGCGCGGACGCCGTCGTCATCCGGCACGGCGACTCCGGCGCCCCGCACCGCCTGGCCACCTCCGGCTGGATCGGCGGCTCGGTCGTCAACGCGGGCGACGGTACGCACGAGCACCCCACCCAGGCCCTCCTGGACGCCTTCACCATGCGCCGCCACCTGACCGACGGCGCCGGCCAGGACCTTTCCGGACGCCACATCACCATCGTCGGCGACATCCTGCACAGCCGGGTGGCCCGCTCCAACGTCCACCTGCTGACCACGCTGGGCGCCGAGGTGACGCTGGTCGCGCCGCCCACCCTGGTGCCGATCGGCGTCGAGCGGTGGCCCTGCGAGGTCAGCTACGACCTCGACGCGGTGCTGACCAAGTCCGACGCGGTCATGATGCTGCGCGTCCAGCGCGAGCGGATGAACGCCGCCTTCTTCCCCACCGAGCGGGAGTACGCCCGGCGCTACGGCCTCGACGGCGACCGGATGGGCCGGATGCCCGACCACGCGATCGTGATGCACCCCGGCCCGATGAACCGCGGCATGGAGATCACCGCCGAGGTCGCCGACTCGCCGCGCTGCACCGCCGTCGAGCAGGTGGCCAACGGTGTCAGCATCCGTATGGCCGTCCTGTACCTGCTGCTGGGCGGCAACGAGCCCGCCGTCACCACTGCCCACCCGTCACCCGCCACCGCCCCGGACGGAGGCGCTGCGCGCCGCCCCGCCACGCGTACTGAGGAGAGCAAGTAATGAGCAAGACCCTGATCCGCGGGGCGAAGGTCCTGGGTGGCGAGGCGCAGGACGTCCTGATCACCGACGGTGTGATCACCGCCGTCGGCAACGAACTGACCGGCACCGAGGGCGCGACGATCGTCGAGGCCGCGGGACAGATCCTGCTGCCCGGCCTGGTCGACCTGCACACCCACCTGCGCGAGCCGGGCCGCGAGGACTCCGAGACGGTCCTGACCGGCACCAGGGCCGCCGCCGTCGGCGGGTTCACCGCCGTACACGCCATGGCCAACACCTTCCCCGTCGCGGACACCGCCGGCGTGGTCGAGCAGGTGTGGCGCCTGGGCAAGGAGTCCGGCTACTGCGACGTGCAGCCGGTCGGCGCCGTGACGGTCGGGCTGGAGGGCAAGAAGCTCGCCGAGCTGGGCGCCATGCACGACTCGGCGGCGGGCGTACGGGTCTTCTCCGACGACGGCAAGTGCGTGGACGACGCGGTGATCATGCGGCGCGCGCTGGAGTACGTGAAGGCTTTCGACGGCGTGATCGCCCAGCATGCCCAGGAGCCGCGGCTGACCGCCGGCGCCCAGATGAACGAGGGCATCGTCTCCGCCGAGCTGGGCCTGGCCGGCTGGCCCGCGGTGGCCGAGGAGTCGATCATCGCGCGGGACGTGCTGCTCGCCGCGCACGTCGGTTCGCGGGTGCACATCTGCCACCTGTCCACCGCGGGGTCCGTCGAGATCGTCCGCTGGGCGAAGTCCAAGGGCTGGAACGTCACCGCCGAGGTCACCCCGCACCACCTGCTGCTGACCGACGAGCTCGTACGGTCCTACAACCCCGTCTACAAGGTGAACCCGCCGCTGCGCACGGAGGCCGACGTGCTCGCGCTGCGCGAGGCGCTGGCCGACGGCACCATCGACTGCGTCGCCACCGACCACGCCCCGCACCCGCACGAGGACAAGGACTGCGAGTGGGGCGCGGCCGCCATGGGCATGGTCGGCCTGGAGACGGCGCTGTCCGTCGTCCAGCACACGATGGTCGACACCGGCCTGCTCGACTGGGCCGGCGTCGCCGACCGGATGTCCTTCCGCCCCGCCGGGATCGGCCGTCTCAAGGGCCACGGCCGCCCCGTCTCGCCTGGCGAGCCCGCCAACCTCACGCTGGTCGATCCGGCATACCGTGGACCCGTGGACCCCGCGGGCTTCGCCTCCCGCAGCCGCAACACGCCCTACGAGGGCCGTGAGCTGCCGGGTCGCGTGACCCACACCTTCCTGCGGGGCCGGGCAACGGTCGTGGACGGGAATCTGGCGTGACATCTTCCATCATCCAACTGGCAGCCGAGCAGAAGTCCGCCGAGGTCACCGACTGGGCGGCCCGGATCGGCTGGGTCGTCGGACTGCTCCTGTTCGTCGCGCTCCTCTACTGGCTGATGCGCGAGGGCTGGAAGTGGCGCGGCACCCTCCAGGGCGACCTGCCCGAGCTGCCCACGGCACCCGGGGACGCCGGTGAGCCGCGGCTGACGATGACCGGCCGCTACCACGGCTCGACGACCGCCGGGCAGTGGCTGGACCGCGTCGTCGCGCGCGGCCTGGGCACCCGCAGCCGTGCCGAGCTGACCCTGACCGACGCCGGCGTGCACGTCGTACGGCCTGGCGCGCAGGACTTCTTCGTCCCGGCCGCGGCGCTGCGCGGCGCCCGCCTGGACAAGGGCATCGCCGGCAAGGTCCTGCCCGAGGGCGGCCTGCTGGTGATCACCTGGGCGCACGGCGACCGGGAGCTGGACTCCGGCTTCCGGTCCGACCAGGCCGCCGAGCACACCGCCTGGGTCACCGCCCTGACCGACCTGACCAGCAAGAACAGCAAGACCACCGAAACGGAAGGCGCACGATGACGACCTCCATCCAGGGGAACGCCTCGAAGAGGAGGGCGGCGTCTCCCGCCATACTCGTCCTGGAGGACGGCCGCTCCTTCCGCGGCCGTGCTTACGGGGCCGTGGGGGAGACCTTCGGCGAAGCGGTGTTCTCCACCGGCATGACCGGCTACCAGGAAACCCTGACCGACCCCTCGTACCACCGCCAGGTGGTCGTCATGACCGCCCCGCACATCGGCAACACGGGCGTCAACGACGAGGACCCGGAGTCCGCCCGCATCTGGGTCTCCGGCTTCGTCGTACGCGACCCCGCCCGCACCCCGTCCAACTGGCGCTCGGCCCGCACCCTCGACGACGAACTGGCCGCCCAGGGCGTCGTCGGCATCAGCGGCATCGACACCCGCGCGCTCACCCGCCACCTGCGCGAGCGCGGCGCGATGCGGGTCGGCATCTTCTCCGGCCCGGCGCTGGACGGCCCGGCCGGCTCCGGCCTCGCCGACGAGGCGGCGCTGCTGGCCAAGGTGCAGTCGGCCCCGCAGATGAAGGGCGCCGACCTGTCCGCCGAGGTCGCGACCAAGGAGGCGTACGTGGTCCCCGCGCAGGGCACGAAGCGCTTCACGGTCGCCGCCGTCGACCTGGGCATCAAGGGCATGACCCCGTACCGCATGGCCGAGCGCGGCATCGAGGTGCACGTGCTGCCCGCCACCGCCACCGCCGAGGACGTCTACGCCGTCAACCCGGACGGTGTGTTCTTCTCCAACGGCCCGGGCGACCCGGCCACCGCCGACCACCCGGTCTCCGTCATGCGGGCGGTGCTGGAGCGCGGCACGCCGCTGTTCGGCATCTGCTTCGGCAACCAGATCCTCGGCCGCGCGCTGGGCTTCGGCACGTACAAGCTCAAGTACGGGCACCGCGGCATCAACCAGCCGGTGCAGGACCGTACGACCGGCAAGGTCGAGGTCACCGCGCACAACCACGGCTTCGCCGTGGACGCCCCGCTCGACAAGATCTCCGAGACCCCCTACGGGCGCGCCGAGGTCTCCCACGTCTGCCTGAACGACGACGTGGTGGAGGGGCTCCAGCTCCTCGACCGGCCGGCCTTCAGCGTCCAGTACCACCCCGAGGCCGCCGCGGGCCCGCACGACGCGGCCTACCTGTTCGACCGCTTCGTCCAGCTCATGGAGGGCCAGCGTGCCTAAGCGCACCGATATCCAGTCCGTCCTGGTCATCGGCTCCGGCCCGATCGTCATCGGCCAGGCAGCCGAGTTCGACTACTCCGGCACCCAGGCGTGCCGGGTCCTGAAGGCCGAGGGCCTGCGGGTCATCCTGGTCAACTCCAACCCGGCCACGATCATGACCGACCCGGAGATCGCCGACGCCACCTACGTCGAGCCGATCACCCCGGAATTCGTCGAGAAGATCATCGCCAAGGAGCGCCCGGACGCCCTGCTGCCCACCCTGGGCGGCCAGACCGCGCTGAACACCGCGATCTCGCTGCACGAGTCCGGGACCCTTGAGCAGTACGGCGTCGAGCTGATCGGCGCCAACGTCGAGGCGATCAACAAGGGCGAGGACCGCGACCTGTTCAAGGAGGTCGTCGAGGCGGTCCGCCGCAAGATCGGCCACGGCGAGTCCGCGCGCTCCTACATCTGCCACTCCATGGACGATGTCATGAAGGGCGTCGAGGAGCTGGGCGGCTACCCGGTCGTCGTGCGCCCGTCCTTCACCATGGGCGGTGCCGGCTCCGGCTTCGCCCACGACGAGGACGAGCTGCGCCGCATCGCCGGCCAGGGCCTGGCCCTGTCGCCGACCACCGAGGTGCTCCTGGAGGAGTCCATCCTGGGCTGGAAGGAGTACGAGCTGGAGCTGATGCGCGACAAGAACGACAACGTCGTGGTCGTCTGCTCCATCGAGAACTTCGACCCGATGGGCGTGCACACCGGTGACTCCATCACCGTCGCCCCGGCGATGACGCTCACCGACCGCGAGTACCAGACCCTGCGCGACATCGGCATCGCCGTGATCCGCGAGGTCGGCGTGGACACCGGCGGCTGCAACATCCAGTTCGCGGTCAACCCCGTCGACGGCCGGGTCATCGTCATCGAGATGAACCCGCGCGTCTCGCGCTCCTCGGCGCTCGCCTCCAAGGCCACCGGCTTCCCGATCGCGAAGATCGCCGCCCGGCTGGCCGTCGGCTACACGCTCGACGAGATCCCCAACGACATCACCGAGCAGACCCCGGCGTCCTTCGAGCCGACCCTCGACTACGTCGTGGTCAAGGTCCCGCGCTTCGCCTTCGAGAAATTCCCGGCGGCGGACGCCCGGCTGACCACCACCATGAAGTCGGTCGGCGAGGCGATGGCCATCGGCCGCAACTTCACCGAGGCGCTCAACAAGGCGCTGCGCTCGCTGGAGAAGAAGGGCAGCCAGTTCGACTTCACCGGCGACCCGGGCGACAAGGCGGCGCTGCTGGAGAAGGCCGGGATCCCCACGGACGGCCGGATCAACACCGTCATGCAGGCCATCCGGGCCGGCGCCACCCCTCAGGAGGTCTTCGACGCCACGAAGATCGACCCGTGGTTCGTCGACCAGCTCTTCCTGGTCAAGGAGATCGCCGACGAGATCGCGGCCGCCGACCAGCTCGGCCCCGAGGTGCTGGCGTACGCCAAGCGGCACGGCTTCTCGGACTTCCAGATCGCCGCGATCCGCGGTCTGACGGAGGAGGTCGTGCGCGAGGTCCGGCACGCCCTCGGCGTCCGCCCGGTCTACAAGACGGTCGACACCTGCGCCGCCGAGTTCGCCGCGAAGACCCCGTACTTCTACTCGTCCTACGACGAGGAGAGCGAGGTCGCGCCCCGCGAGAAGCCCGCGGTGATCATCCTGGGCTCCGGCCCGAACCGCATCGGCCAGGGCATCGAGTTCGACTACTCCTGCGTCCACGCCTCCTTCGCGCTCTCCGACGCGGGCTACGAGACCGTCATGGTCAACTGCAACCCGGAGAC
Organism: Streptomyces sp. NRRL F-5755; assembly: GCF_001279365.1. Taxonomy (NCBI): domain Bacteria; kingdom Bacillati; phylum Actinomycetota; class Actinomycetes; order Kitasatosporales; family Streptomycetaceae; genus Streptomyces; species Streptomyces sp. NRRL F-5755. The sequence goes on from NZ_LGCW01000028.1 coordinate 9,816, forward strand.
CGTCTCCACCGACTACGACACCTCCGACCGCCTGTACTTCGAGCCGCTGACGCTCGAAGACGTGCTGGAGATCGTGCACGCCGAGCAGGCCGCGGGCCCGGTCGCGGGCGTCGTCGTCCAGCTCGGCGGCCAGACCCCGCTGGGCCTGGCGCAGGCGCTGAAGGACAACGGCGTACCGATCGTCGGCACCTCCCCGGAGGCCATCGACCTCGCCGAGGAGCGCGGCGCCTTCGGCCAGGTGCTGACCGAGGCGGGCCTGCCCGCCCCCAAGTACGGCACCGCCTACTCCTTCGACGAGGCCAAGGGCATCGCCGCCGAGATCGGCTACCCGGTCATGGTCCGGCCGTCCTACGTCCTCGGCGGCCGCGGCATGGAGATCGTCTACGACGAGCCCTCGCTCGCCGCCTACCTGGAGCGGCACGCCGGCCTGATCGACCAGCACCCGGTCCTCATCGACCGCTTCCTGGACGACGCCATCGAGATCGACGTGGACGCCCTCTACGACGGCCACGAGCTCTACCTCGGCGGCGTCATGGAGCACATCGAGGAAGCCGGCATCCACTCCGGCGACTCCGCCTGCGCGCTGCCGCCCATCACCCTCGGCGGCTACGACATCAAGCGCCTGCGGGCCTCCACCGAGGCCATCGCCAAGGGCGTCGGCGTGCGCGGCCTGATCAACATCCAGTTTGCGATGGCGGGCGACATCCTGTACGTCCTGGAGGCCAACCCGCGCGCCTCCCGTACGGTCCCCTTCACCTCGAAGGCGACCGCGGTACCGCTGGCCAAGGCCGCCGCCCGTATCTCGCTGGGCGCCACCATCGCCGAGCTGCGCGCCGAGGGCATGCTGCCGAAGAGCGGCGACGGCGGCACCCTGCCGCTGGACTCGCCGATCTCCGTCAAGGAGGCCGTGATGCCCTGGTCGCGGTTCCGCGACGTCACCGGGCAGGGCGTGGACACCGTGCTGGGCCCGGAGATGCGCTCCACCGGCGAGGTCATGGGCATCGACTCGGTCTTCGGCACGGCGTACGCCAAGTCGCAGTCCGGCGCGTACGGCGCGCTGCCCACCAAGGGCCGGGCGTTCGTGTCCGTCGCCAACCGCGACAAGCGCGCGATGATCTTCCCGGCGCGCGAGCTGGTCGCCCATGGCTTCGAGCTGCTGGCCACCTCCGGCACCGCCGAGGTGCTGCGCCGCAACGGCATCAACGCCACCGTCGTCCGCAAGAAGAGCGAGGGTGAGGGGCCCAACGGCGAGAAGACCATCGTCCAGCTCATCCACGACGGCGAGGTCGACCTGATCGTCAACACGCCGTACGGCACCGGCGGCCGCCTGGACGGCTACGACATCCGCACCGCCGCCGTCGCCCGCGCCGTCCCGTGCCTGACCACGGTCCAGGCGCTGGCCGCCGCGGTCCAGGGCATCGAGGCGATGTCCCGCGGTGACGTGGGCGTGCGCTCCCTCCAGGAACACGCGCGGCAGCTGACCGCGGCCCGCGAGGAGTAAGGGCCCCGAGGGGGACACCGGCCGCGGTGTCCCCCTCTTCATGAGCCCCGTCTCCCCGACCTCTCGACCCGCGGAAGGCCCCGCCCGCTCGTGTACCCCCTCTTCTTCAAACTGATCTTCCAGCGCATGGACCCCGAGAAGGCCCACCACTTGGCCTTCCGCTGGATCCGGCTGGCCGCGCGCATCCCCGTGCTGCGCACCTTCGCCGCGGCCGTCCTGGCCCCCCGCTACAAGGAGCTGCGCGTCGAGGCCCTGGGCCGCCGCATGCACGGCCCCTTCGGGCTGGCCGCCGGCTTCGACAAGAACGCCGTCGCCGTCGACGGCATGGCCATGCTCGGCTTCGACCACGTCGAGATCGGCACGGTCACCGCCGAGCCGCAGCCCGGCAACCCCAAGAAGCGCCTGTTCCGCCTCGTGCCGGACCGCGCGCTCATCAACCGCATGGGCTTCAACAACGACGGTTCGGCGGCCGTGGCGGCCCGCCTGGCCGCCCGCAACCCGGTCTTCCGTACGACGCTGGGCGTCAACATCGGCAAGACCAAGGTCGTCCCCGAGGAGGAGGCGATCGCCGACTACGTGACCTCCACGGAGCGGCTCGCCGGACACGCCGACTACCTGGTCGTCAACGTCTCCTCGCCGAACACCCCCGGCCTGCGCAACCTCCAGGCCGTCGACCACCTGCGCCCGCTGCTCACCGCGGTCCGCGAGGCGGCCGACCGCACCGTCACCGGGCGGCGCGTCCCGCTGCTGGTCAAGATCGCGCCGGACCTCGCCGACGAGGACGTGGACGCGGTCGCCGACCTCGCCGTGGAACTGGGCCTGGACGGCATCATCGCCACCAACACCACCATCGCCCGCGACAGCCTCGGCCTGGTCTCCGACCCGGCCCTGGTCCGGGAGACCGGCGGCCTGTCCGGCGCGCCGGTCAAGGAACGCTCCCTGGAGGTGCTGCGGCGCCTGTACGCCCGCGTCGGCGACCGGGTCACCCTGATCGGCGTCGGCGGCATCGCGACCGCCGAGGACGCCTGGCAGCGCATCCTCGCCGGCGCCACCCTGGTGCAGGGCTACAGCGCCTTCATCTACGAGGGCCCGTTCTACGCCCGCGCCCTCCACAAGGGCCTCGCCGCGCGCCTGCGCAACAGCCCGTACGCCACCCTCGCCGACGCGGTCGGCGCCGAGCACAAGAAGGTGACCTCCTCGTGAGCCCCGTACCTTTCGGCGCCCGTCTGCGGGCCGCCATGGACGCCCGCGGCCCGCTCTGCGTCGGCATCGACCCGCACGCCTCGCTGCTGGCCGACTGGGGCCTGAGCGACGACGTGGCGGGCCTGGCGGCCTTCTCCCGGACCGTCGTCGAGGCGCTGGCCGACCGCGTCGCCGTCCTCAAGCCGCAGTCCGCCTTCTTCGAGCGCTTCGGCTCGCGCGGCATCGCCGTCCTGGAGGAGACCGTCGCGGCGGCCCGGGAGGCCGGTGCCCTGGTCCTGATGGACGCCAAGCGCGGCGACATCGGCTCCACCATGGCCGCGTATGCCGCCACCTACCTCGACCCGGCCTCGCCGCTGTTCTCGGACGCGGTCACCGTCAGCCCGTACCTGGGCTTCGGGTCGCTCGCCCCGGCCGTCGACCTGGCCAGGGAGAGCGGCTGCGGCCTGTTCGCCCTCGCGCTGACCTCGAACCCCGAGGGGCAGGAGGTCCAGCACGCGGTACGGGCCGACGGCCGCACCGTCGCCGCGACCGTACTGGGCCACCTGAAGGAGGCCAACGCCGACGCCGCCGCCCGCGGTGAGCTGGGCTCGTACGGGGCCGTCGTCGGCGCCACGCTCGGCGACCTGTCCGCGTACGACCTGGCGACCGGCGGGCCGCTGCTCGCACCCGGCATCGGGGCCCAGGGCGCGACCCCCGCGGACCTCCCGCGGGTCTTCGGGGACGCCGTCCGCAACGTCGTGCCGAGCGTCAGCCGGGGGGTGCTGCGACACGGTCCGGACGTCGCCGCACTTCGCGAGGCCGCCCTCCGATGTGCCGACGAGGTGCGGGCAGCGGTCGAACGGCGGGGACTTTAGTCCCGAAATGTCCTGGTCAGCTGAGTCTGACCAGGACTTTTCGTCTGTTCTCGCTGACTCCGAGCGCCTTGGCCGCTAGTCTCCGACGAGAGCAGTGCACGTAAGCGCGTTGCTCGTTGCTCCGCAGGTGCGGGGCGACTAGGTTCCACACCGGTCCGTATCCGACAGTTCGACATCCGAGGTGACGTAGGCGTGGCTCTTCCGCCCCTTACCCCTGAACAGCGCGCAGCCGCGCTCGAGAAGGCCGCCGCGGCTCGCCGGGAGCGCGCCGAGGTCAAAAATCGGCTCAAAAATTCCGGCGCCTCCCTTCATGACGTCATCAAGCAGGGCCAGGAGAACGACGTCATCGGCAAGATGAAGGTCTCCGCCCTCCTTGAGTCCCTGCCCGGCGTCGGCAAGGTCCGCGCCAAGCAGCTCATGGAGAGGCTGGGCATCTCCGAGAGCCGCCGGGTCCGCGGTCTGGGCACGAACCAGATCGCCGCCCTGGAGCGCGAGTTCGGCGAGACAGCCGGCTGAGTTTCCTGGCAGCGCCGGGGAACTGGAATAATCGCCGCATGGCTGCAACACCCCGGGGGACGTCCCCCGTATCCCCGGACGCCCGTCCGCGGCTGACCGTGCTCTCCGGCCCCTCCGGGGTCGGCAAGAGCACGGTCGTCGCCCATATGCGCAAGGTCCACCCCGAGGTCTGGCTCTCGGTGTCGGCCACCACGCGCAAGCCGCGCCCCGGGGAGCGGCACGGCGTCCAGTACTTCTTCGTGGACGACGAGGAATTCGACAAGCTCGTCGCCAACGGTGAACTGCTGGAATGGGCCGAATTCGCGGGCAACCGCTACGGCACCCCCCGCAAGGCCGTCCAGGACCGTCTGGAGGCCGGGGAGCCGGTCCTGCTGGAGATCGACCTCCAGGGGGCCCGGCAGGTCCGTGAGTCCATGAAGGAGGCCCAGCTGGTCTTCCTGGCCCCGCCGAGCTGGGACGAGCTGGTCCGCCGGCTCACCGGCCGCGGCACCGAGGCGCCCGAGGTCATCGAGCGCCGCCTGGCGGCCGCCAAGGTCGAGCTGGCCGCCGAGCCCGAGTTCGACGAGACCCTGGTCAACACCTCCGTCGAGGACGTCAGCCGTGAGCTGCTAGCCTTGATGAAGGTTCTTTGATCTTTACACCTGTTTACACCCCCTTCGGAAGGCAGAGAGTGTCCTCTTCCATCACCGCGCCCGAGGGCATCATCAACCCGCCGATTGATGAGCTTCTCGAGGCCACCGACTCGAAGTACAGCCTCGTGATCTACGCCGCCAAGCGCGCCCGTCAGATCAACGCGTACTACTCGCAGCTCGGTGAGGGCCTGCTGGAGTACGTCGGCCCGCTGGTCGACACCCACGTCCACGAGAAGCCCCTGTCGATCGCGCTCCGCGAGATCAACGCGGGTCTGCTGACCTCCGAGGCCGTCGAGGGCCCGGCTCAGTGAGCATCCGGGCGCCCCGGCGTCCCGAGGACCCCGGCACGGCGCCTTGACCAAGGGCCCGGCAGCGCCGCTGCCGGGCCCTTGGTGTGTCATGGGGGAGTAACGACCGGGCCGATCTGGCCGACCGGGGTCCGCACCCCGCCAGGGGCGGAACCCACGGAGTGGGGAGAGAACGCGATGGGCAAGCCGACAGAGGCGCAGCGGGCCGCCGGGCAGGCGGATGGAGCCGAGGCGGGGGGCGGAGCTTCAGCCGGGATGGCGGGGGGCGGGAGCGGGCCGGCGCGCCGTCCCCGCGTCGTCCTCGGGGTCAGCGGCGGCATCGCCGCGTACAAGGCGTGCGAGCTGCTGCGCCGGCTCACCGAGTCCGGGCACGACGTCCGGGTTGTGCCGACCGCGGCATCCCTGCACTTCGTCGGCGAGGCCACCTGGGCCGCACTGTCCGGCAACCCGGCCTCCACCGAGGTGTGGGAGTCGGTCCACGAGGTCCCGCACGTCCGCATCGGCCAGTCCGCCGACCTGGTCGTGGTGGCCCCCTGTACGGCCGACATGCTCGCCAAGGCCGCCCACGGCCTGGCCGACGACCTGCTGACCAACACCCTCCTCACCGCGCGCTGCCCGGTGGTCTTCGCCCCGGCGATGCACACCGAGATGTGGGAGCACCCGGCCACCCAGGAGAACGTCGCCACGCTGCGCCGCCGCGGCGCCCTCGTCATCGAGCCCGCCGTCGGGCGGCTGACCGGCGTGGACACCGGCAAGGGCCGCTTCCCCGACCCCGCCGAGATCTTCGAGACCTGCCGCCGCGTCCTGGCCCGCGGCCCGCTCGGCCTGACACAGGACCTCGTGGGCCGGCACGTCGTCATCAGCGCCGGCGGCACCCGCGAGCCCCTGGACCCGGTCCGCTACCTGGGCAACCGTTCCTCCGGCAAACAGGGGTACGCGCTGGCCCGCACCGCCGTGGCCCGCGGCGCCCGCGTCACGCTCGTCGCCGGCAACAGCGAGCTGCCCGATCCGGCCGGGGTGGACGTGGTGCACATCGGTACGGCCGTCCAACTGCGCGAGGCCGTGCTGAAGGCGGCGGCGGACGCCGACGCGGTGGTCATGGCGGCCGCCGTGGCCGATTTCCGGCCCGCCGCGTACGCCACCGGAAAGATCAAGAAGAAGGACGGCCAGGAGCCCGAGCCGGTGGCCCTCGTCCGCAATCCGGACATCCTCGCCGAGATCTCCGCGGACCGTCCCCGCCCCGGCCAGGTGATCGTCGGCTTCGCCGCCGAGACCGACGACGTCCTTGCCAACGGACGCTCGAAACTCACTCGAAAGGGTTGTGATCTGCTGGTCGTCAACGAGGTCGGCGACCACAAGGCGTTCGGCTCGGCGGAGAACGAGGCGGTGATCCTGGCCGCCGACGGCGCCGAGACGCCCGTACCGTACGGACCGAAGGAGGCCCTAGCCGACACGGTCTGGGACCTCGTGACCCCCTGCCTGACCGCCCCGCAGCCCTCTTCCACCCCTCCAACCTCATGATCGGAACCCGCCGTCCCGATCTCCGCCGGAACGAGATCTTCCTCTCCCCGGCGCGGTGTCCCAGGTCACGGCGGGTCCATAAATCGAGACTGCGTGCCCGAACGCCTCTCATGACCGATAAACTGGCCGCGGATCGTGCCGAGCGCAGCTCTCGGCCCTTCCGCCAATGATCAGCCAGCAGCCGCTGCAACCCCAGGGAGCGATGTGTCCCGCCGCCTGTTCACCTCGGAGTCCGTGACCGAGGGTCACCCCGACAAGATCGCTGACCAGATCAGCGACACCATCCTCGACGCCCTCCTGAAGGAGGACCCGGCCTCCCGGGTCGCCGTCGAGACGTTGATCACCACCGGCCTGGTCCACGTGGCCGGCGAGGTGACGACGAAGGCGTACGCCGACATCCCCAACCTCGTACGCAACAAGATCCTCGAGATCGGCTACGACTCGTCGAAGAAGGGCTTCGACGGCGCCTCCTGCGGCGTCTCGGTCTCCATCGGCGCGCAGTCCCCGGACATCGCCCAGGGCGTCGACACCGCTTACGAGAAGCGCGTCGAGGGCGATGAGGATGAGCTGGACAAGCAGGGCGCGGGCGACCAGGGCCTGATGTTCGGCTACGCCTGCGACGAGACCCCGGAGCTGATGCCGCTCCCGATCCACCTCGCGCACCGCCTGTCCCGGCGCCTGTCCGAGGTCCGCAAGAACGGCACCATCCCCTACCTGCGCCCCGACGGCAAGACCCAGGTCACCATCGAGTACGACGGCCACAAGGCCGTCCGCCTCGACACCGTCGTGGTCTCCTCGCAGCACGCCTCGGACATCGACCTCGACTCCCTCCTCGCCCCGGACATCCGCGAGTTCGTCGTCGAGCACGTCCTCAACCAGCTCGTCGAGGACGGCATCAAGCTGGACACCGACGGCTACCGCCTGCTGGTCAACCCCACCGGCCGCTTCGAGATCGGCGGCCCGATGGGCGACGCCGGCCTGACCGGCCGCAAGATCATCATCGACACCTACGGCGGCATGTCCCGCCACGGCGGCGGCGCCTTCTCCGGCAAGGACCCGTCCAAGGTCGACCGTTCCGCCGCCTACGCCATGCGCTGGGTCGCCAAGAACGTCGTAGCGGCCGGGCTGGCCGCCCGCTGCGAGGTCCAGGTCGCCTACGCCATCGGCAAGGCCGAGCCGGTCGGCCTGTTCGTCGAAACCTTCGGCACCGCCACGGTCGACGTCGACAAGATCGAAACCGCCATCGCCGACGTCTTCGACCTCCGCCCGGCCGCCATCATCCGCGACCTCGACCTCCTCCGCCCCATCTACTCCCAGACCGCCGCCTACGGCCACTTCGGCCGCGAGCTGGAGGACTTCACCTGGGAGCGGACGGATCGGGTTGAGGCGTTGAAGAAGGCTGCGGGGTTGTAAGGGTTCGCCCGCGTTGTGAGGCTCCGGCCCTGGCCCGCTTTGGCGGGGCGGGGCCGGAGGTCTTCCAGGAGGAGCGGAGCTGCGCTTGTCCGTGATCGGCCCGGACGGGGAGCGGAGGCCGGTACGAGTCCGGCGGGCTCCTGCCGGGTTCGTGTCGTCAACGTAGCGAGTTCCCCAGCAGAATGCCGCCCGTGGTGAGGAACAAGAACACGCCGACCCAGATCATCGCGCGGCGTATGCACCGGTACTTCACGGTGACCAGCACGGACAGTACTGCGAATTGATGCACGTCCCGCTCTTCGGCGTTCGTTTGCTGCACCCTGGTTTTCAGCTGCCGCACAGATATCCCGGAAGCCACGTCACCGAAGTAGTGGGTACGGTCCCGGCGGCCGATTCCTGTGCGCGGAACGATGGCGAGCCCCAGTAGCAGGAACGACGGTGCGACGGCCGCGCAGCCGGCCCAGAAGAGCGATTGGGCGCTTGCCGCGTAGGCCAGTGGCCTCACGCCACCTGCGCCGACGGCGCCGACCAGTGCGGTCAGAGCCATACCCAGGACGGTCAGAACGACGTTGGCCTTGTGGTCCGCCTTCAGCATTTCCTCGCGTGTTTCGGACAGCAATATGCGGGCGAGACGTGCGCCGCTTTCCGTCCCTTCATCTCCGCCAGATCCCACCACACCAGTTCCCTTCCTGTGAACGCGCAGTCGGCAGGAGTGCCGAGCACGATGTAGGGGTTGGATGTCCGCGGGCAGATCCCCCACAGCCCGGCGGAAGCTCAGGGTGAGGAGACGCGTCGCATCTCGTCCTCCAACGCGTTCACTGCCTGACTGACCCGGATGTGCATGGCCGCCACGTGCTCGCGACGGTCTGCGTCGATTTCTGCCTTGCGCCGTCTGACCCGGTCTTCGCATTCCTCACGCACGATTTCCGAGGCCGTCATAGCCTGCCGCTCGGCCGTCCGTACGGCTTCCTCGTGGATCGTCACCGCGCTCTGGCTCCGGGCCGACAACAAACGGTCATAGCTGTTCTCGCTGCCGAGCAGCTTGGCGAGAACCGGCAGGACATCGACGAGGATGAAGAGGAGTCGTACCACCCAGACGCCGGTCATCAGCGTGGCATTTTTCCCGGCAAGCTCTTCCAGCGCTTGCATCCGCTCCAGGATGCCGATGCCACGCTGCTTCGCGCGTTCTTGGGCGACGCGTTGGGCGATCTCCCTGTCACGGGCCTTGAGGAAGGTGTCCCGCGAGCCGGCCAGACGGCTTCCGCCGTCTTTGATCTGCTTGTACATCTCCGCCAACCGTTGCTCGTTGGCGACCGTGTGATGCGTGCTCCGATAGTCCCTGGCCTTCTCACGCAACCGCAGGCACTCCGATGTCCGCTGCAGTAGTCCGGTGCGCATATTGCGGATCAGTCGCCGACATTCGTCCCGGACCTGGGTGTCGAGACTTTCCAGACGGTTGGTGTCCCGGTCGACCCGCTTCTGGAGAGCGGCTGCGTCCCTGCGCAGGGCGTTGTTCTCTTCGTACCCACTTGCTGGTGATGCACCGAAGGAGAGCAGATGGTCTGCGCAGTTGACCGGTGGGTTCCGGCTCGGCTGCGACGGGTCGGCGTTGCATCGCAAGAGATTGCTGCGCAAGCGGTCCACCGCTGCGTGCCGCTGGTCCTGCACGTGCTTTTCCACTGCCGTCTGGAAGATCCGCAGAACCAGCGGTTCGGCCACCACGGTCCCCAGGAAGAAGGCGATGAGGAGACGCAGCAGGAGTGGAGCCGCACGACGCTTGCGACTGGGCTGCGGAGCGATCAGCCAGCGGTCCAGATTGAGTACGAAGAGCATCCACAGCGCCGCCGGCAGCAGCGCCAGGAAGGTGCCTTCACCTACTGCCTCGTTGGCGAAATTCCACATCGAGAATGCGGCGATAACGGATGTGCCCAGCACGACGCCCCCGAGCGCCGTGTACTTGCTGCGCTCGTGCCAGACCCAGGCGAGCAGCTCTTCGTCCACACCGGTCAAAGCCCGCAGCCTGCGGGAAAACCGATCGTGAAGCCGGTGGGATTCCGCCCCGCCGATACCGTCCGGTGGTTTCAAGAGGTCAGTCAAGGAGATCGTCCTCATCCTTGATGAAGCCGCGGTGATCGTCATGTGGGCCGTCATTCGCGGGCCGTGGCGCGGCGCCCGCGTGCGGCAGGGCTCCTGCGGCTTGCGAGGCATTCGGCCCCGCCCTGTTACCGAGGTCCAACAACTGCTGGAGCAACTGGTGGTCGACGTAACCGGACTCTCGCGCATGGTCCAGAACGGCCAGCAACAGAGCCTGCCGCATGTTTCGTTCCGCTGTTTCGCGCTCGTGAGCCCGTTGCTTGTCATGTGCCGCGACTTGTCGGCCGTATGCCTTGTCGTCGGCGTCCGCCTGGTGGATACGCGCCGCGATGGCATGGATGTTGATGTCTTCCCGAGCCACGCCGAACGCGTCTACGTAGTGACTGCCCTGTGAGAGGAGCTCCGCGATGCGATGCACGTCGTCCGTCTCGAACTCGCGCTGGCCGCGGACCATTTCCCGCATCCGGCGCTCGTCCCGCACTTCCTGTTCCCAGGTGCGCAAGTCCTCAGGCGTCAGCACCTCGATGCCGACGTACTCCACGCTCATTCCGGCGATGCGCGGTGGCACGATGGTGGTGTACGCGTTCATCCTGTGCGTCACCAGTTCGCGTACCGCGTTGACTTCCTCGATGCGGTGCGCAGCGCTCGCGCGTGCCAGCTGATCCTCCCCTGACAGGTAGGCGCGCAGGGGAACCGTCGCGTCGATGACGCCTTGCCGGGCAACGGTGGCGGCATCGGTCACCTGGCAGGTGAAAGTCGCCCGGACGGTGAAGGCGTCGGCCTCGCTCACCGAGGGGATGATCCGTTCGGCCTCGACCAGCCGGGCACGCATGTCGACCAGACTGACCGAGGTGGCGTCGACCGCCTCCGCGTACGTCGGGTCGAACGCGGTCCCTTCCGGGTAGACGCTGCACCGTCCACCTACTTGGAAGACGTACACCGCTCCTGGCGGCAGCTGGGGGATGTCCGTGCGCCGTCGACGGGAGAAAAACCCGCGCTGGATCGGGCTCAGCGCTTGCTCCATCATTACCGGGTATGTCACTTCGTCGGCCTCCTGCTCAGGTCGGCAAGGTTCATGACGTTTATGAGCTGGAATCGAGCAACAGGCGGGCCAGTTGCTGAATCCCGGGCAAGGAATATCGGGGATGGTGCAGTGCCGCCGGAAGGTCGTTGCGCAGGGCCGCCCGCTGCTGGTTGTTCATACCGTCCTGCATGGCCTCGCCGAGCAGACGGACCAAAGAGGACGCCGACTCGTCTTCGCGCAAGGCGACCAATGTCCGGCACAATTCGGCGATGGCGCTCGCTCGATGGGGGCTGTGCAACACTGTCAGCCACAGTGCACCGAACTGCCCCGAGAGGCTGGGATCCTTGCGCAGCAGAAATGCGGCAAGCGGCTCTTCGGAGTTCAGTCGCCTGGCACCAAGAACCTGAACAATGATGCCCAGCGTGATTTCCCGGTCTTTACCGCCCGGCGTGCGCCGCGCCCGTGTGCGGAGATACCGCAGGACGAGACGTGCCCGTTCCGGTTCGTGCTCGGCGGTGGCCAGGAGCAGCACCAGCGCCCGTCGCGCTGCACTCGCGATCCGTTCACCGCGCGAAGCGAGTACCCAGAGCCAATGCAGGGAATCGAAGCGGTACACCGAACCGAGCTCACCGGCGAACGCCATGGTGGCAGTGATGGCACGTTCCTGCCCGCGGCCCTCCGTCCAGCCCAGTGCCAGGTTCAGGGCTTGCGGCGCGAGCTCTTCGTCAGCGCACATGAACTGCAGGACGAAAGCCGCGGTGACGCGCTGACTGCTGATGCCGCCGGCCCACACCTCCAGCAGTTTCTCCTCCACCTCGGCGAGCGCGTACCGGGCCAGGAGGGCGACGCCGCGCGCCACCTCTTCCCGGACGGCCAGACTCCCCTCGACGCTGAGCTGATCCAGCCACTGACGCAGCGGATACCAGAGTTCGTATCCGTACCGCTCGTGCAGGTCACTGATCACGAGATCGCGGACGCGCGGAGACGTGAACACGACGCGCCGCTCGCTGCGACAGCGGTCCTCGATGTCATCGGCCCGCTGTACCGCTTCGGCGATGCCTACGGCACGTTGTTTCCAGTGGACACGTGCCTGGTCGATCGATACCGCCGGTTGTGGTGGCCGTTCGTCCTCCGCCGGCAGATCACCGGTCGACTTGCCCATGTTCCGTACGCAATGGTCCAGAGAGACCACAAGCTCTTCGAAGGTCCGCTCAGGGAGTCCGTTCGCGAAGGCGAGAGCTGCGACCGGCAGCAGGTCCCCGACGCCGGGCTTGTTGTCGAACCACTTCCGCACGCACTCTCTCGTGCTGTCACACAGGGCTTCGAGCGCAGCGTCCACGCCTCCGCCGAGATCGTGTGCCACCTTAACCACATCGGCAGGTCTGCGGAGTTCGCTGACGCGTGCCCGCAGTTCCGCCGTCACGGCTTCCGGCGTGTTCGGCGGGAGATGGTTCCTGGCACAGTGATCGAACAGATCGAGCGGTTCTGGCGGATGCCAGGGAACGGAGAATTCTCGGAGCGCCAGACGCTGCTGCGCGGTCGAAGAGGAAGTGATCACCAGGAAGGACTGATGGCGTCGCAGCTCCGTCCGCAATCGCCGGATCTCGAAATCCTGCACGGCAGTCGTACCGGTCTCCCCGAGGTAGTCGAGTATGACGTACCCGGAACGGGGTTTCAGGCTGCCCGGCGAAGCCAGCTGTGCCAGTGAATTGGCGGGAGACAGACTGCGGAGAGCGATATCCTCGCCCAATAGGTCGCGCAGTAGCGAGAAAGCTGCCGCACGCCGCCCGCATCCCTCTTCGCCCACCAGGACCAGAAGGTTCTTCGACTGCAGTTTCCCGGCAGCGACGTCGTACCCGTCCGGATGCAGGAAGTCGCGCAACAACAGGTCGATCTCGTCCGGCTCCACCAGGCCCGGGGCATGTCCGGGTGAGGAAGGGGAGCCGAAGCCGAAGGTCGCGTCGGTGGCGTTGACCTGACCGTAGAAGCAGTTGATGACGCGTTGGCCCAGAACCTGATCGAGTTCCCGATAGCCTTGTTCGTCCTGCTCCTGCTCCTGCTCGTGGCCGACGCGCTGGAAGTGCTCCCGCCCGTCGAAGTTGCTGACCGGCTCGGCACCGTGATCGTCATGTGCGGGGCGGTCGTCAGTCGGCCGCTCGCCTGCGGTCGCGCCTGGTCCGTTCGTTTCCGCGGCGAAGGGAGGGCGGTCTCCGAACTCAGCCATGGGAGTTGCTGATGCCGAAGACGCTGCCCGGGGCGTTCACCGTGCCGTGATAGTTGCTCTGACTGACCTGATGTCCGCGGACGGGAGGCGGCACCCGCCGGCTCGCCCCGGTGTCGACAGGCTCGGCCGGGCCTGTCTGCCGATCCCCTTCTCGCTGCCGTGGATCTCGGGAATCCGGCACTTCTCGTTCCGGGAGTGACCCGTCGTACTCGCCGAGGTCCAAACGGTGCACGTCGTCCCCGGGTGCCCACAGCCAAGCCACTGTGTGAAGTTCCTTTTCGCGGATCGTCACGGGCCGGAAGGCATCGGGGGAAAGTGTGGTGTGGCCGCCGATCACTGTGGCGTCGTACACGTCGTCGGACAGTGCCAGCACGAGGTCGGCTTTGTCTGCGGCTTGCAACGCGCGGTGCAAGGCGGCGGACGCCAGCAACCGGGACGTGGTGACCACGGCCCGGCCGGCGAAGCCGTTGTCCGCGATCTCCACCAGACCGTGATGGACGGAGGCACGCAGTCGTAGCCACGCTTCTTCGACTCGGAGTCGGTTGTACTGGCGGAGCCCGGAGGCGATGTGCCGCATGTAGTCGTCGATCACGCGTGGCTCGCTGCCGTCCATGGGGAGGACGGCCAACTGCTCATCGCCCTTGGCTTGAAAGTGCCAGTAGGAGCGGTCCAGCCCGGCGCTGTGAGCCGCCTGTTCGAGCAGCCGCGGCAGTTCGTGCTGAATCTCCGATTGCCGGCGGTCGTTGTTGCCCCCGTACGCCTGCACGTCCAAGGCGAGACAAGTGCTGTGGTGGTAGCCGGTCCGTACGGACACGTGACGGTTCCCCTCTTCCTCGGTGTAGCGCGACGCTTCGGCGAGGCGCTGACGGCGAGATTAGGAGGGCGATGGGCGGGCGATTCCGTATCAGTAGGGGTTTTCGCTGCTCATTTTGGCGAATGCGCGCAGTCGTGGGATGTCACTGATGGTGATTTCGCGGTACCCGCGTTCCACCAAGCCCCTTCTGGCGAGGTCAGCGAGTGCTTTCTCGGTGGTGGCCAGCCCGAGGGCGGCGAGTGAGGCGAGCTCCGCCTGGGTGAGCGTCACACCGAGGAGCCAGCGCTGAGGGGCCGCCTGCGGTGCGTGCCCGTACGTCTGGGCCGTCTCCACGAGAACCCGGGCCAGCCGGACCGAGGCGTGGTAGGCCCGGAAGTCCAGTCGGCGTCTGTTCGCCCAGCGCAGGCGGGCGCTGAGCATCCCGAGGACGGCCACCATCGCGTCGGGGTGTTGCGTCAGGTACCCGGTCAGGGCTTCCATCTGGATGACACGGGCTGATACGTCGCCACAGGCGATCACCGAACCGGAACGGGGCCGGCCCTCGAAGGCGGCCATCTCTCCCACCAGGTCCCCGGCGACACGGACGGCCAGCAGCATCGCGTAGCCGTCTTCCGAGTGGGATTCCACCTTGACCACGCCCTGGGTGAGCAACAGTACGTGTCTGCCGCCGTCGCCTTGCCGCAGAAGAGTGCGGTGGGCCGGATAGTGCACGACGGTGCCCAGGTGCAGGAGGTCTTCTCGGCAGCGTTCCGGCAGTCGGCCGAGCAATGTCGCTTCCGGCCAGCCCCTTACTGGAACGCCGCTTCCGTCCCACGGTGGCGTGTCCTTGCGTCGTTGCGCTGAGTTCCCCGGATGCACGGGTACATGGTGCCGTGGCACAGCGGAAGGATGAACGCGGCGCGGTGGACAGTCAGGCAGGACCGAACTGGTCCAGGCGAGCGGAGTGGCGGGCTTGCCGCCAGCGGTCCTGGTCCGTGGAGGGGCCGTAGCGAGGAAGGAACCGGTCGTGAGGGTTCGGCCGGATCGCTCTGTCAGTGCCGTCTGCTAAGACTGGTGCTGTGAGCAGGGAAGACGAGGAGCAGGGCGCGGGCGCGGAGCAGCTTGCGTTGATTCGGGAGGTGGTGCGGGGGCGGAAGGGGGAGCGGGCGCGGCCGCGGACTTGGCGGGGGGCCGAGTTGGCGGAGGAGTTGCCGGTGGCGCGGGTGCTGGTGGACAAGGGGCTGGTGCATCTGGACCGGTATTTCGACTACGCGGTGCCGGCGGCCATGGACGCGGAGGCGCAGCCGGGGGTGCGGGTGCGGGTGCGGTTCGGGGCCGGGGAGAAGGGGGGCCGGCGGGAAGGGGGGAAGCTGGTCAACGGGTTCGTGGTGGAGCGGGTGGCGGAGAGCGAGTTCCGTGGGGTGCTCGCGCCGATCGCGCAGGTGCTGTCGCCCGAGCGGGTGCTGACGCCGGAGCTGCTGGGGCTGTGCCGGGCCGTTGCCGACCGGTATGCGGGCACGCTCGCGGATGTGGTGCAGCTGGCGGTGCCGCCGCGGCGGGCGAAGGTCGAGGGCAAGGATTCCGGGGCGCCGTTGCCGCCGAACGCGATGCCCGAGGCGGGGAGTTGGGGGAGGTACGCGGCGGGTCCCGGCTTCCTGGAGGCGTTGGGGCGGGGGGAGTCGCCGCGGGCCGTGTGGACGGCGTTGCCGGGGCCGCAGTGGCCGCAGGAGCTGGCGCGGGCGATGGCTGCTGCGATGGCGTCCGGCCGCGGGGCGCTGGCCGTCCTGCCGGACGGGCGGGCCGCCGCGCGGGTGGACGCGGCGCTGGGGGAGCTGGTCGGGGCCGGGAGGCATGTGGTGCTGAGTGCGGACGCCGGGCCCGAGGAGCGGTACCGGCGGTGGCTGGCGGTCAGCCGCGGCGCGGTGCGGGCGGTGATCGGGACGCGGGCGGCGATGTTCGCGCCGGTGCGGGATCTGGGGCTGGCGGTCATCTGGGACGACGGGGACGGCAGCCACAGCGATCCGCGCGCGCCGCAGCCCCATGCGCGTGAAGTGCTGCTGCAGCGGGCGGTGACCGAGCGGGCCGGGTTCCTGCTGGGCGGGCTGAGCTGCACGGTCGAGGCGGCGCAGCTGGTGGAGACGGGCTGGGCGCGTCCGCTGACGGCCGACCGTGAGCAGGTGCGCGCCGCGGCGCCGCTGGTCCGTACGGTCGGTGACGCCGACGAGGCCCGGGACGCGGCGGCGCGGGCAGCGCGGCTGCCGACGCTGGCGTGGCAGGTGGTGCGCGAGGGGCTCAAGCACGGGCCGGTACTGGTGCAGGTGCCGCGGCGGGGCTACGTACCGCGCCTGGCGTGTGAGCGTTGCCGGGAGCCGGCGCGGTGCCGGGCGTGCGCGGGGCCGCTGGAGGCGCGCGACGCGGGTGAGCTGCGGTGCGGCTGGTGCGGGCGCGAGGAGGGCGACTGGCGCTGCGGGGAGTGCGGGGGCACGCGGCTGCGGGCCCGGATCGTGGGCGCGCGGCGGACGGCGGAGGAACTGGGGCGGGCGTTCCCGGCCGTGCCGGTGCGGACGTCGGGGCGTGACCATGTGCTGGACACGGTGCCCGGAACGCCGTCCCTGGTGGTGAGTACGCCGGGCGCGGAGCCGGTCGCCGAGGGCGGGTACGCCGCCGCGCTGCTGCTGGACGGCTGGGCCCTGCTCAGCCGCCCCGACCTGCGGGCCGGGGAGGAGGCGCTGCGGCGCTGGCTCCAGGCCGCGGCGCTGGTACGGGGCCACGCCGAGGGCGGCACGGTCGCGGTCATCGCGGAGGCGACGCTGCGCCCCGTACAGGCGCTGGTGCGGTGGGACCCGGCCGGGCACGCGGTGCGCGAGCTGGCGGAACGCGCCGAGCTGGGCTTTCCGCCGGTGTCCCGGATGGCGTCGGTGACGGGCCGCCCCGAGGACGTGGCCGAGATGCTGGCCGCGGCCGCGCTCCCGGAGGGCGCCGAGGTGCTGGGGCCCGTACCCGTACCGGCGCCCGACGCGGGACGCCCGCGCCGGCCGGGGGACCCGCCGCCCGGGGAGGAATGGGACCGGGCGCTGGTACGGGTACGCCCCGGCCAGGGCGCCGCACTGGCGGCGGCCCTCAAGACGGCGCAGGCTGCGCGGCTGGTCAAGCGGGAGGGGGAGGCGGTTTGGGTGCGGGTGGATCCGCCGGATCTTGGGTGAGGGCTCAGGGGGTAAGGGGGTTTGGGGG
>NZ_LGCW01000029.1:0-26070 GCF_001279365.1 Streptomyces sp. NRRL F-5755
GCCCAGCCCTACGGCGCGTACCCGCCGCCCCCGCCGCCTCCCGCCCAGCCGTACGGCGCGGCACCCGTGCCCGCCCCCGCCCCGCCCGTGAGCCTGTCCAAGGTCACCCTCACCAAGGAGGCGCCCGCCGTCTCCCTGACGAAACAGGGCGGCACCTCCGGAGCGATGCGGGTGAACCTGAACTGGCAGCAGGCGGGCGGGCAGGCCAAGCGCCTCGGCAAGAAGCTGGGCCGCAAGACCATGGAGGCGCTGGGTGCCCGCGGCGCGCTGCTGCCGCAGTCCGGCGACCTGGACCTCGACCTGTGCGCGCTGTACGAACTCACCGACGGCAGCGCGGGCGTCATCCACCCCATCGGCGGCAACTTCGGCTCGCTGCACGCCCCGCCGTACATCCAGCTCGACCAGGACGACCGCACCGGCGCCGTCGCCGCGGGCGAGAACCTGACGATCAACCTGGACCACCAGGCCCGCTTCCGGCGCATCCTGGTCTTCGTGACGGTCTACGCGGGCGCCCGGAGCTTCGAGGGGCTGCACGCCACGGTCACCCTCCAGCCCCAGTACGGCGCCCCCGTCGACTTCTCCCTCGACGAGTGCACCGTGCCGTCCAACGTCTGCGCCCTCGCCCTGATCACCAACACCGGCAGCGAACTGGTCGTGCAGCGCGAGTCCCGCTTCCTGGTGCCCGCGCCCGGCGTCAGCCCGCAGCGCACCGTCGACGAGGCGTACGGCTGGGGGCTGAACTGGTCCCCGGCCAGCAAGTGAGCGTCCCTCAGGACGCGCCCGGCGCCCCGTACGTCCGGCCCTTCCAGGCG
The DNA here is from genome assembly GCF_001279365.1 of Streptomyces sp. NRRL F-5755. Lineage (NCBI taxonomy): Bacteria > Bacillati > Actinomycetota > Actinomycetes > Kitasatosporales > Streptomycetaceae > Streptomyces > Streptomyces sp. NRRL F-5755. The sequence continues at coordinate 813 of NZ_LGCW01000029.1, forward strand.
GCCCCGCGCCCCCGGTAGTGCTGGACGGCGGAGTCGACCGTCATCAGCAGATAGAGCAGCGCGGTGCCCGGCAGCAGCGGCGCGAGCCACAGCGGCTGCCGGTAGTAGCGCAGCATCGGCAGATACGTACCGGCCATCACCGCCCACGCCGCGCCGCCCAGCGCCGCCACCGTCGCGCTGCCCGCCGCCAGGCCGGCCGCCAGCGCGACGGGCGGCGCCAGGTAGACCAGCGCGAGCCCGGCCACCGTCCCCGCCAGCAGCAGCGGGCTGTGCCGCAGCTGGGCGTACGCGCTGCGCGAGACCATCCGCCACAGCGTGCCCAGCCCCGCGTACGGGCGCACGCTCTCCACCCGGTCGCCCAGCCCCAGCCAGATCCGGCCCCCGGCCCGCCGCACGGCCCTGGCCAGCGTCACGTCGTCGATCACCGCGTGCCGGATGCTGCCGGGCACCCCGGCCCGCTCGGCCACCGCGCGCCGCAGCAGGACGCAGCCGCCCGCCGCCGCGGCGGTCCGCGCCCCCGGCCGGTTGACCCGGCGGAACGGGTACAGCTGCGCGAAGAAGTACACGAAGGCCGGGACGATCAGCCGCTCCCAGAGCGACACCACCCGCAGCCGCGCCATCTGCGACACCAGGTCCAGGTCCGCGGAGTGCGCCGCGGCCACCAACTCCCGGAGGCTGTCCGGCGCGTGGGCGATGTCCGCGTCGGTCAGCAGGACGTACTCCGCGTCGCCGCGCTCCCGTACGAGCGCCATGCCGTGCCGTACCGCCCACAGCTTGCCCGTCCAGCCCGGCTCCGGCTCGCCGGGCGCGGTGACGGCCAGCGGCAGCCCGCCCCGCGCGGCCAGCTCCCGGGCCAGCCCGCCCGTCCCGTCCGTGCTGCCGTCGTCGACGAGGATCACCTCGGCCCGGCCGGGATACTTCTGCGCCAGCAGCGACGGCAGGCTCACCGGCAGCACCTCGGCCTCGTCCCGCGCCGGGACCACGACGGCGACCGGCGGCCAGCGCTCCGGGTCGGCCCGCTCGGGCAGCCGGACATCCGTCCGCCAGAAGAAGCCCTGCGCCAGCGCCAGCCACACCCAGGCCGCCAGGGACCCGGCACCGATCCACTCCATCGCTCCCACGCCCGCAGTCTGCCCCACCGGCACCCGGCGCGGCCGGAACCCGTCGGAGGCGCCGGACGGAACCCGCCGGTATGACAAGTCCGGCGCGGCCCGGCGTAAAGTGTCCGGGTGAAGATCGCGCTCATGGACTCCGGAACCGGCCTGCTCGCGGCGGCCGCCGCGGTACGGCGGCTGCGGCCCGACGCCGACCTGGTCATCTCCTCCGACCCGGACGGCATGCCCTGGGGACCCCGCCCGCCGCACGACATCGCGGCGCACGCGCTCGCCGTCGCGCGCGCCGCGGCCGCGCACCGCCCGGACGCCCTGATCGTCGCCTGCAACACCGCCTCCGTGCACGCGCTGCCCGCCCTGCGCGCCGAGCTGGAGCCCGCACTGCCGGTCATCGGCACCGTCCCGGCCATCAAGCCCGCCGCCGCCACCGGCGGCCCGGTCGCCATCTGGGCCACTCCCGCCACCACCGGCAGCCCCTACCAGCGCGACCTGATCGCGAAGTTCGCCGAAGGCGTCGAGGTCACCGGCGTGCCGTGCCCCGGCCTCGCGGACGCCGTGGAGGGCGCCGACGAGGCGGCCATCGACGCCGCCGTCGCGGCCGCCGCCGCGCACACGCCCCGCGACGTACGGACCGTCGTCCTCGGCTGCACCCACTACGAGCTCGTCGCCGGGCGCATCCGCGCCGCCCTCCAGCAGCCCGGCGCCCCCGCCCTGGTCCTGCTCGGCTCCGCCGAGGCGGTCGCCGCCCAGGCGCTGCGCCGCATCGGCGCGGAACCGGACCCCTCGGCCGAGCCGACCGGCACCGTCACCGTCCTGCTCAGCGGCCGGCCGGGGCGCCTGCCCGAGGCCGCCCTCGCCTACGCCGAGGGACGCCTGCTGTCCGGCCCGGCCCGGCCCGGACCGGCGGGCCCGTGCGCCACTGAGGCCACGGGAGTACGCGCGACACGCTGCCAGGACGGGCAAAGGCGCGTACGCTGCGTGTCATGAGGGACCACCCCCACGAGGGGGCGACAGCCCCCGGCGAGCACGGCGGCCCGGTCGGTGACGGCGGGGGTTCCGGCAGTCACCGGGACCCCGCGGACGTCCCCGAGGTGTGGCACGGCCGCGCGACCAACCGCGTGCAGTGGCTCCTGGCGGGCGCCGGAGCGGCCTGCATGGCGCTCGGCGTCGAGCTGGCGGTCGACAGCGCCTGGACGTCCGGGCTGGCGCCGCTGGTGATGTCGGTGGTCGGCTGCGTCCTCGCCGGTCTGCTGGTGCTCTTCGGCACCCTCGCCTTCGTGCACGTCGCCGTCCGGGTCGACCAGGACTGCCTGGAGGTGCGCTGCGGGCACATGGGACTGCCCCGCCGCCGGATCCCCCTGGACCACGTCGTCGGCGCCGATTTCGCACCCCGCGTCACCCCGCGCCACTGGGGCGGCTGGGGCTACCGCTGGCGCCCCGAGCAGGGCACGGCCGTGGTCGTACGCCGCGGCGAGGCCGTGGTGCTCCGGCTCGGCGACGGCCGCAGCTTCACGGTCACGGTCGACGACGCCGAGAGTGCGGTGCGCTGCATCCGTGGCCGGTGCGACCGCAACCGGAAGCGGGCCGCGGGCCACTGAGCCGCCGCCTCCGTACCGTCTCGCACGCGAGTACGGCGGAGCACGGTCAGCCTGTTCCTCACCCGGTGGTCGTTAGGGTGCGGGTATGGCGACACCCGACTTCATCCGTGACATCCGGGCCGGCATCGGCCACCAGCTCCTGTGGCTGCCGGGCGTGAGCGCCGTGGTCTTCGACGACCGCGGCCGGGTGCTGCTCGGCCGCAGAGTGGACAACGGCATGTGGTCGATCATCGGCGGCATCCCGGAGCCGGGGGAGCAGCCGGCCGAGACCGCGGTGCGCGAGGTCTTCGAGGAGACGGCCGTGCACGTCGTCCCCGAGCGCGTGATCCTCGTCGAGGCCCTTCAGCGGGTGCGCTACCCCAACGGCGACCAGTGCCAGTTCATGGACATCTCGCTGCGCTGCCGCGCGGTCGGCGGCACCGCCGTCGTCAACGACGACGAGTCGCTGGAGGTGGGCTGGTTCGCGCTGGACGCGCTGCCGGAGATGGAGGAGTTCGCGGTGGCGCGGATCAAGATGGCGCTGGACGACGGACCGGCCTGGTTCGCGGGGATCGACCGGGCGTAACGGGGCGGGCAGGCGTCAGACATGGGCCCATGGGAGGCGGATCGAGGTCTGCGACTCCTCGCCGCCGGGCAGCCCGGGTCCCTCCGGCGTCCCGGACTGCCCGGGGTCGTCCGGGGGCGTGGACCCGCCCGCCTCCTCGGTGTGCATCTGCTGCCGGCCGCCGTCCTTGCGGCAGCTGCTCAGCCAGGTGCCGGTGGGCCCGTTCTCGTACTGGCACTCCCAGCCGCGCACCGTCAGCGCCGGCTTGTCCGCGGTGGCCTTGCGGAAGAACTCGCCCATCACGCTGCGGGCCTCCGCGCAGCCCGCGGTCGGCCCGGCGCCGGGGCCGGAGAAGAGCCGCGCGGTCAGGCCCTCGCCCATCGCGTCCGGCAGCGCCCCGCAGTCCAGCGGCTGGCCGGGGACGGCGGAGCCGGACGGACTCGCGCCGCCGCTGGAGCCCGGGTCCCCGGACGGGCTCCCCTCCAGGCTCTTCGTGGGGCCCGCGCCCGGCGCGGAGCCGGAGGCGGCGGAGGACTGGGTGGGATCGTCCGGTCCGCCGCCGGCGCACCCGGCGACGGCGAGGACGAGCAGTGCGGTCGGTACGGCGATGAGCCGGCGCATGTCGAACTCCTTCGGCCGCGGGTCGCGCAGGAGGGGGACACTCCGTCGTACGGACGCTAGGAGCCCCGGGCACGCGCTGCGATCCGGAACGGGCGAACGGGTGAACGGCGGGGCCGCCGCCCGGCCCGTCCGCCCGGGGCCGGGAGCCGGTGGCTCATCCGTAACGTTCGATGTGCATCCGGGCCGTGGTGCCCGCGTAGAAGGACGTGGTGCCGACCGACCAGTAACCGGCCGTGCCGGGTATCCGGGTCAGGTCCGTCATCAGGGCCGTCTCCGGCATCTCGGGTCCGCGCTCGCTCACCCAGGCGGCGCCGTCCCAGCGCAGGTAGTGGGAGCGCTTCTGGTCCCAGAAGTCCCAGCCGGTGATCCGGTCGGGGCGGCCCCGAGCGTCCCCGGCGACCGAGCTGAGCAGGCCGACGGAGTACGGCGCCTTCACCCATGTCCACTCGGTGCCGTTCCAGTGCTCCAGCACGACGCCGGGCGGCTTCCCGGGCGGGCCGCCGATCCCGTAGCCGTATCCGGTGAGCCAGATGTCGTCGTGGGCCACCGGCAGCAGCCCGGAGACGGTCGAGCGGATGCCGGGGTTGTGCGGGAGCACGGTCCAGGTGCCGTCCCAGCGCGCGATGACCTCGCCGTAGACCCACACCTCGCCGCCGGGCGTGACGTGGACGTGTCCGGGGGTGGGCGCCGCCGCGTCCGGCAGCGGGGTGCACCAGCGCCACCGGCGGCCGTCCCAGTGCAGCAGCCCGGCGCGGCCGTCGTGCCGCCCGCTGGCCCACGCCCGGCCGTCGGGCGTGGCCACCACGTCCGTGACGGTGGTCCCGGATCCGCCCTGGCCCGGGTACGGAGTCCGCTGCCAAGTCGTACCGTCCCAGGTCAGCAGCAGGCCGCCCGTGCCGACCGCCCAGGCGGCACGGGCACCGGCCGCGGTGACCGCCGTCAGCGGCCCTGCGGAGGAGAGGGCGCCCAGGTCCGTACGGGACCAGGCGCCGCCGTCCCAGCGCAGTGCGACCGCGTTCCCGTCGCTGCTGCCGCCGAGCCCTTCCACGCCGACGGCCCAGGCGAGGTCGGGCCGGGCGGCGGCCACGCCGTACAGCCGGGCGCCCGGCCGCGCGTCCGGGACCGGGACGGCCGACCAGCCGGGGGCGGCCGTGGGGGAGGCGGCCGCGGGGCGCGCCGTACCGGCCAGGCCGAGGCCCGCGGCGGTGCCCGCCAGGCCGCTGACGAAACTGCGTCTTCGCATGAGTGCCGTCCTTGGGGTCGGGAGGGACAGGAGACGGAACCGGCGGGGGAACACGTTGGCGCCGGGCGCCGGAGAGGTCAATGGCGGCGGTGGGACGGGCGCGCGGAGCCGGGACTACCGGTAGTTCCCTCCGGATGCGCCCGCTGCCCGGCTGCGGCAGCGTGGTGCTGTCCCACCAACCGGACCGAGGGAGCAGGTCATGGGCGACGAGAGCGCCATGGACAAGGTCAAGGGCAAGGCCAAGGAGATGGCGGGCAAGGCCACCGGCGACGACCGGATGAAGGGCGAGGGCAAGACGGACCGCGCCAAGGGCAAGGCCAAGGGCGCGATGGACGAGGCCAAGGAGAACGCCCAGGGGATGCGCGATTCCCTGAAGGGCAAGGGCGACCGGCGGACCTGACCGGGCCGGATCCCCGCCGCACCCCGCCGTCCGCACACCGGTGCGGGCGGCGGGGTGACCCGTGCGCGGGGACTCTCGTTGTGCAGGGCATGATCAAGAAGATTGCCGCCGCGGCCCTGCTGGCGGGCTCGGCCGCCGCCACCGCCCCGGCCACCGCGCAGGCCGTGGAAGTCCCCGAAGCCCTCGCCGCGACCGTCGCGATGACCACGGAACTGGCCTCTGAACTCCCGCACGTCCACGACCTGGAGCCACCGCCCGCGTTCAGGGTCCAGCACGGCAACGCCAGGTAGCCGGGGCGGGCGTCAGGGCTTGCGCGCCACGGCCGCGTAACAGGCGGCCTCGGCGTCCGTCACATGTGTGGCGTCGCCCGGGTCGTCGGGCCGCCACTGGTGCGGCAGGGTGATGCCGGGCCGCCACAGCTCCCAGCCGTCGAAGAACCGCGCGAATTCCGCCTTCGTCCGGTACGTCACCGTCGTGCCCGCCGCCGCGTAGATGTCCGAGATCCGGGCCATCGCCTCGGGGGAGAAGTCGGCCGTGGCGTGGCTCATGGCCAGCGCGCTGCCGCTGGGCAGCGCGGCCTTGAGTTCCTCGACCACTTCGTGCGCCCGGCCCCCCTCCCCGTCGGGCACGAAGTGCATCAGCGCGTTCAGGCTCAGCGCGACCGGGCGGCTCAGGTCCAGGGTCGCCAGGACCTGGGGCGCGGTGATGATGGCGCCCGGGTCGGTGACGTCGGCCTGGAGGTAGGCGGTGCGCCCCTGCGGCGTGCTGCGCAGCAGCGCCGCGGCGTGGGCCAGCACGATCGGGTCGTTGTCCGTGTAGACCACACGGGCGTCCGGCGCGATGCCCTGGGCGATCTCGTGGAGGTTGGGCGGGGTGGGGATGCCCGTACCGATGTCCAGGAACTGGCGCAGCCCGGCGCGCGCGAGATCGCGCGTGGAGCGGTGGGTGAACTCCCGGTTGATCCGGGCGGCGACCAGCGCCGCGGGGAAGACGGCGAGCACGCTGCCCGCGGCGGTGCGGTCGGCGAGGAAGTTGGTCTTGCCGCCGAGCATGTAGTCGTAGATGCGGGCCGAGTGGGCCCGGTCCAGCTGGAGGTCCACCACCGGTTCGCCGTGCTCGTCACCCATCGCCCTCCGCCTCCCTGTGCGGCCGCCGGGCCGCCGCCGGAGCCCTACCCGCCGCGATCCCGGTCATGCTCCGGGGCCCGCCGTACGCCCGGCGTCGCGGTCCCGGCTGACTGGTTCACGTCATCACAGGAACGCCTGCCGCGAGAATTCTCGGGATCGGTGCCACAACGGGGCCGGTTTTCCGGTTCATTGGAAGGGAGGGCTCCTGCCCTCCCGCCGATGCCGGGGGCCTGCCCGGACCCCGGACCGCGGTGAACGGATCGAGGAACTCACGTGAGCACGTACCGGGACAGCCCCCTGCCGTCGCCCGCCGCGGCCCGCTCCCCCGGCCCCCGGCGCCCCGGCGCACAGGTGCGCCCATGACCCGCGACCGGCTGCCGTCCGCGGCCGGCGATCCGCTGCGGCAGGCCGGCCGGCGGCTGGCCGTCGCCTTCGAGGCGTTCCACGAGACGCACTACCGCAAGTGGCTGGCCTACGCCCACCTGCACACCGGCAGCGAGGAGGCAGCCCTGGAGGTCACCTGCGCCGCCTACCGGAGGTTACGGCTGTGCTGGCCGTACGCGCTCAAACAGTCCTCCGTGGACTCCTACGCGTGGGCCGTCCTCAAAGAGACCGTGGTCGACTGGCTGAGCGCGAACGGCCGCGTCACGGCGCTGACGCAGAGCGCCGCCTTCGCCGTCGTCACCCGCGCCCTGCTGCGCGAGTGCCAGCAGCAGTTCGCGCTGCTGGAGAGCCAGCTGGGCCTGTACGAGGCGATATCCCGGCTGCCCGAGCGGCAGTGTGACGTGATCGTGCTGCGCCATGTCGTCGGCTACTCCGACGCCCAGATCGCCTCCCTGCTCGGTGTCGACGAGGCCACCGTCCGCTCCCACGCGAGCCGGGGCAAGCGCAGGCTCGCCGCCGCACTGGGCATCGCCGCGTGCCCCACGAAGGGAAAGTGACCCATGCCGCACACCCGTCAGGCCGGCCCGGACACCGTCGAATCCCTGCTGGCCGCCGCCGCCGACGTGCTCGCCGAGTCCTACGGCTCCTACGACACCGCGGCGGCCCGCGACCGGCTGGCCGGTGACACGTACGAGGAGAGCGGCGCCGCGTACCCGGCCGCGCCCCGGCCCGGCGCCCCGGCGCCCACCGCCTACCCGAGCGCCCACGACGAGGCCACCCACGAACTGGACCTGGCCTGCGCCCTGGTCGTCAACGCCGCCGCGGCGGCGGACAGCCTGGCCCGGCTGGTCAACGACCACCGGATCGACCCCGAGGGAGCCCTGGTCTTCGCCTGCCTGCTGCACATCACCGGGCGCGCCGAGGCCGCCGACTTCTGGTGGCGGTTCGGCGCCGGCGGCGGCAGCCGTACCGCGGCGTACTGCCTGTACCTCTCCCACCGGCGGCACGGCGAGTTCCGCGACGCCGCCTACTGGCGTACGCAGGCCGCCCACGACCCCGACGAGGGACCGCCGCCGCCCGCCGCCCGCGACGGCCGGCCACTGCTGCCGGACGCCGCCCGGCACGCCCTGCTCGTCCAGTGGCACAGCGGCCTCGCGCCCACCCTCCCCGCCGTCCTGGAGAACGTCATCGACCGCCTCACCGTCGCCGACGACGACGAGGACTTCGGGGAGATCCCCCATCCGTCGCCGACGCTCGTGGACGACCTCGGCCAGTGATCCGGCGCCCCGCCGGGGCGGACAGCACATGGACGCGGCGGCCCATGGGCGTCACCATGACCATGACCGTCACCACCAAAACCAGCGGCACCACACGTCCCGTCCCCGGCGGAAGGCGTCTCGCATGGAGCGCAGTACGGCCACGGACCCCGCTACGACCCCCGTTCCCGACCGCGCCGAGGTCGTGATCATCGGCGGTGGCATCATCGGCGCGAGCATCGCGTTCCACCTCGCGGAGGCCGGGGTGCCCGGCGTCCTGCTGCTGGAGCGCGACCGGCCGGCGGCCGGCTCCTCGGGCAAGCCCATCGGTGGCGTCCGCGCCCAGTTCTCCGACCCGCTCAACATCCGGATCGGCCGGCGCAGCCTGGAGGCGTGGCGGGCGTTCGCCACGCGCCCCGGCGCCGACATCGGCTTCGCGGACGTCGGCTACCTCTTCCTCCTCGGCGACGCCACCGAACTCGCCCTGTTCGAGGAGGGCGTGGCGACGCAGAACGCGCTCGGGGTGCCCAGCCGGATCGTCCGCCCGGACGAGGCCGCCGCGCTGTGCCCGTACGTGGACCCGGACCGTATCGTCGCCGCCGCGTACTGCCCCACCGACGGCTACGCGCTCCCGGAGCCGGCCGTACGCGGATATCTGCACGCTGCCGTCCGGCACGGCGCGGCCGTCCGTACGCACTGCCCCGTCACCGCCGTGGACACCTCCGGCAGCGCCCTCGGCGCGGTCCGTACGCCGCACGGCACCGTGCGCACCGGCACGGTGATCTGCTGCGCGGGCGCCTGGTCGCGGGAGGTCGGCGCGATGGCCGGCGTACGGCTGCCCGTCACCCCGCTGCGCCGCCAGATCGCCCTGACCGGGCCGCTCGACCCGCCGCCGCCCCGCATCCCCTTCACCCTCGACTTCGCCTCCACCGCCTACTTCCACAACGACGGCGCGGACGGGCTGCTGCTGGGCCTGTCGGACCCGCGCCAGGAACCCGGCTTCGCCCGGGACTTCAGCCGGGAGTGGCTGGAACCCTTCCGCGCGGCCGTCGCCCGCCGGGCGCCCGCCCTCGCCACCGTCCCGGCCGGCCACGGCTGGGCCGGGCTCTACGAGACCACCCCCGACAACAACGCCCTGATCGGCGAGGCCCCGGACGTGCGCCGCTTCCTGTATGCCACCGGCTTCTCCGGCCACGGCTTCCTCCAGGCACCCGCTGTGGGCGAGCTGGTCCGCGACCTCTACCTGGGCCGGGAACCGTTCCTCGACATCGGCCCGCTGGCGGCGAGCCGGTTCGACGGCCCGGCGGGGGAGGAGGGAGGCACCGGGCACACCGGTGCCCGCCCGGAGGCCCACATCATCTGAACGCCCGTCGCGTCGGGAGGACGCATGATCCCCGCCTGGCGGCTGCGCGCCGCCTTCGCCCGCCGGCTGTCCGGCATGTACGGTGCCGAAGTCCCCGCGTACACCACGCTCCTGGAGGTGGCGGGCGAGGTGAACGACGAGGTGGCGCGCCGCGATCCGGACGCCGGGCGGCTCGGTGCCCTGGCACGGGTCACCGCGGAGCGGCACGGCGCCATCCGCGTCGGCACGCCCCGCGAACTGCGCCAGGCCGCACAGATCTTCGCCGCCCTGGGCATGCGCCCGGTGGGCTTCTACGACCTCCGCGACGCCGCCGGCGCGGTCCCGGTGGTCTCCACCGCCTTCCGGCCCGTGGAACCCGAGGAACTGGCCCGCAACCCCTTCCGCGTCTTCACCTCCCTGCTCACCACCGCCGACCGCCGGTTCTTCGACGCCGGCCTCCAGAGCCGGCTGGAAGCCTTCCTGGACCGCCGCACCCTCTTCCCGCCGGAGCTGCTCACGCTCGCCGAGCGCGCCGAACGCGAGCGGGGCCTCGAACCGGACGAGGCAGAACGCTTCCTCACGCTGGCGGTCGCCGCCTTCGAACTGTCCCCGGAGCCGGTCGACCGCGCCTGGTACACCGAACTCGCCCGGATCTCCGCCGTCGCCGCCGACATCGGCGGCGTCACCAGCACCCACATCAACCACCTCACACCGCGCGTGCTGGACATCGACGCGCTCTACCAGCGGATGGCGGACCGCGGCATCACCATGATCGACGAGATCCAGGGGCCGCCCCGCTGGGACGGGCCCGACGTCCTGCTGCGCCAGACCTCCTTCCGCGCGCTCGACGAAGCCCGCACCTTCCGCGAACCGGACGGCAGCGTCACCACCGGCGCCCTGCGCGTGCGGTTCGGCGAGGTCGAGGCGCGCGGCATCGCGCTCAGCCCCGCGGGCCGCGCCCGTTACGACGCGCTCACCACCGAGACGGACCGGCGGCTCGCCGCGTCCGGGCCCGGCGGCCCCGCCCGGCAGGACGTGGCCCGCGCCCTCTGGGAGGCCGGCTTCCCGCGCTCGGAACACCGGCTGGCCGCCGAAGGGATCGGCTACTTCACGTACGAACCGGCCCCCACGCGCCCGCGCGACAGGAGGCGCCCGCCCGCCGACCTCGCCGGGCTGCTGGCCCAGGGCTGGCTGACCGCCCACCCCATCGTCTACGAGGACTTCCTGCCCCGCTCGGCCGCCGGGATCTTCCGCTCCAACCTGACCGGGCAGGGCACCAGGGACGCCGCGCGCACCGGTACGCCGTACGACGGACACCGGCTCTCCGAAGCCGTCGGGCGCCCCGTGCACGACCCCTTCGAGATCTACGCGGCCCAGCAGGACGCCTCGCTGCGGCACGCACTGGAGGCACTGGGCGCGGACGACGCCCTTCGCACCTTGTGTCCGTCCTGACCACCGCGTACCGCTCCACCCCACCGCCCGCGACCTTAGGAGCCACCCCGCCGTGAGCACCCCCGCCCAGCTCCCCAGCACCGAGGAACTCCGCGATCTGGCCGCCGACCGGCTGCGCCGCTGCGGCGTCGGCACCATCGGGGAGGACACCGTCCCGGAGGGCACCGGCATCACCGCCCGTACGCCGCTCACCGGCGGTGTCCTGTACCGGCTGCCCGCCGCCACCGTCGACGAGGCCGACGCCGCCGTCACCGCCGCCGAAGCGGCGTTCCGCGAATGGCGCACCGTCCCCGCGCCCCGGCGCGGCGCCCTGGTCAAACGGCTCGGCGAGCTCCTGACGGAGCATCAGGACGACCTCGCCGACCTGGTCACCGTCGAGGCCGGCAAGATCAGGTCCGAGGCGCTCGGCGAGGTACGCGAGATGACCGACGTGTGCGACTTCGCGGTCGGCCTGTCCCGGCAGCTCTACGGGCGCACCATGGCCTGCGAACGCCCGGGCCACCGCCTCGCGGAGACCTGGCACCCGCTCGGCGTGGCCGGGGTGCTGACCGCTTTCAACTTCCCCGTCGCCGTCTGGTCCTGGAACACCGCCGTGGCCCTGGTCTGCGGCGACCCGGTCGTCTGGAAGCCCTCCGAGCAGACCCCGCTGACCGCCCTGGCCTGCGACGCCCTGCTGGCCCGCGCGATCGCCGACACGGGCGCCCCGGCCGCGCTGCACCGGCTGCTCCTCGGCGGCCGGGAGATCGGCGCGCTGCTCGCCGACGACCCGCGCGTCGCGCTGCTCAGCGCCACCGGATCGGTCCGGATGGGGCGCGAGGTGGGGCCGCGGGTGGCCGCCCGCTTCGGCCGCTGCCTGCTCGAACTCGGCGGCAACAACGCCGCGGTGGTCACCCCGTCCGCCGACCTCGACCTCACCGTACGCGGCATCGTCTTCTCCGCCGCCGGCACCGCGGGCCAGCGCTGTACGACGCTGCGCCGCCTCATCGTCCACGAGGACATCGCGGACCGCCTGACCGAGAAGATCGCCCATGCCTACGGCCAGCTCCGCGTCGGCAATCCCTTCGACGCCGCCACCCTCGTCGGCCCGCTGATCGGGCCGGGCGCCCACGCCGCCATGGTCAAGGCCCTGGACGCCGCGCGGGCCGACGGCGGCACCGTACTGACCGGCGGCGACCGCCACCTCGCCGACCTGGCGCCGGACGCCGTCTATGTACGCCCGGCGGTCGTACGGATGCCGGCGCAGACCGCGATCGTCCGCGCGGAGACCTTCGCCCCCATCCTGTACGTCCTCACCTACCGCACCTTCGAGGAGGCCCTGGCCCTGCACAACGGTGTACCGCAGGGCCTGTCGTCCAGCATCTTCACCCGCGACCAGCGCGAGGCGGAACGCTTCCTGGCCGCCGACGGCTCCGACTGCGGCATCGCCAACGTCAACATCGGTACCTCGGGTGCGGAGATCGGCGGCGCGTTCGGCGGCGAGAAGGAGACCGGCGGCGGCCGTGAATCCGGCTCGGACGCCTGGCGTTCGTACATGCGGCGGGCGACGAACACCGTGAACTACTCGGACGCGCTGCCGCTGGCGCAGGGGGTGACGTTCGGCTGAGACCGCCCGCGTCAGTTGAGGGTACGCGCGGGCAGCAGCCGGTCGATCACGACGAAGCGCTCGTCGAGCGGCGCCAGGCCCAGCAGACGGCGGACCACGGGCCGCGGGCTCAGCAGCACCAGCCGGCCGCCGCGGTCGTTCACCCGCTCGCGGAGGCGGCACAGCAGGGCCAGGCCGCTGCAGTCCATGAAGGAGACCTGGCACAGATTGACGACGATCGTGCCCGGCCGGGGTGGCAGTGCCTCGCCCATGACGGGCTGCAGGGTCAGTGCCAGCGCAAGGTCCAGCTCGCCGCGCAGTGCCAGCACGAGCTGGTCGCCGACCGTGTAGGTGTGCATTGCCGTGTCGACGGTGCGTTCCGCCATGTCGCCCCCACCGGTGCGCAGGCCGCAGAGCGGCGTCTCGCTGTTGGCACCGGGGACCGGGGTGCGGAAAAACGGTAGCGGGATGCGCCCGAGGAGAATCGATCAGGCAAGCTTGTGTCCCTCGAACGGGTGAAGGCGTGTCCTGGCTCTTGACGAGTGGGCCGGACTATGGCAAGCGGCCCGGGCCGGACGCCCTGACAGGCGGCGTCCGGCCCGGGACGGTGCATGATCAGGTCAGGACTGCGGCGGCTGGTCCTGGTCCCGGCCCTGATCGCTGCCGAGCTGCTGCTTGAGCTTGTCCTGGGCGGTGTCGACCTGGCTGCTGTACTTGCCCTGGGTCTTCTCGTCGAGCATGTCGCCGCCCTTGTCGACGCTCTTGCCGGCCTGCTCCTCGTGGCCCTTCAGCATCTGCTTGAGCTTGTCCATCACGGACATGAGTCGTCCTCCTCGCCACTGTCGCCCCCATGTCTCCAGGGTCACCGCCGACGGACGGATCCGCATCCGGGATGGCGCGCGGCCGTACGGGGAGGGCCGGACGCGGCGGACTCAGGACGCGGCGGTGCCCCGCAGGGTGCGCACGGGGATGAGGCAGTGCGCGGAACTCCTGATCACACCCTCGTCGCCCGCGAAGGCCCGCAGCATGTCCTCGCTGACCGGACCGCCCGGCCGCGCCTCGGGCCACGGGCGGGTGGCGAACATGCCGTACACCTGCTTGCGGTGGTCGGCCGCCGCCAGCCACTCCGGCGGCACCGGGCACTGCGCCGTGAAAACCGGCATGGTCAGCACCGCCTGCCCGGCCTCGACGATCAGCGTCAGCGGCAGGCTGGGCGTGCGGGAGGCGTCCTGGAGCTCGCCGCCGACCAGCAGCCCGGCCTGGCCGAGCATCCTGCCCATGGCCTCCGACCCGGCCTCCGGGCCGTCCTTGCCGTCCCCGAGGGAGTAGGAGAGCAGGAAGGGCACATCGTGACCGTCCTCGGGGTGGGCGCCGCTCCATCCGATCATCATGAGGGTGCCCAGCTGGCTGTTCGCAGGGGTGCCGGTGGTGGTCTGGGATGTGGTCATGGCGGGCACCTTAGTGACCTCCGGGAGCCGTCGTGCGCGGGCTTCACCCGGTCGGACGAGCCTCGCCGGCATCCCAGCCGAACGAGACCGGCCCGGTCACCCGTACGGCGACCGCACCGGCTCCGTACGGCCGGGGAAGCGGCGGCCGGCGGGGCGGCGGGCCGGTTCGCGCGCCGGGCGGGCGGGCACCATGAGGGCAGGACCGGCGGCGGGCCGGGGCGGAGGGGAGCGGGGGCCGGTGGAGCTTTCCGAGGTGGAGTACGACGACCCCGGCGACGCGTCGGGCAAGGAGGCCATGGGCGAGTACGCCCGGGTGGCGTGCGGCCTGACCGGCATGGACCCGCGGTACGGCATTCCGGCGCTGGTCACCATCGCGCGGCGGGAGTCCTCGTACAACCACCCGCGCTGGCGGGTGAACACCACCGACGGCAACGCCTGGGGCCCGGTCATGACGGACGGCCACCCGCGCAACTGCTCGCGCGGCGCGACCCAGTGCATCCCGCCGACCTTCGCCGCGTACCACCTCGACGGCACCGCCCGCACCCCGTACGACGTGGTCGCGTGCATGAGCGCGACCATCGGGTACGTCCGCGACCGCTACGGCGTCAACACCTCCGGCTCGAACTTCGCGGAGCGGGTGCAGCAGGCCGACCCGACGCGGCCGCCGAAGGGGTACTGACGGGCCGTCCACCGCCTAGGCGATGGCGCCTTCCGTCCAGGCACGGGCGAGGATCTCGTCCACGGTCTCGTCGACCGTCTGCTCCGTGGTGTCCAGCCACAGCCCGATCGGCGGGGTGTGCTCGCGCAGCGCGGTGTCCAGGTCGCGCACGCCCCACTCCGGGCCGTAGGCCGTCTTGGACCGCGCCGCCTCCCGCCGCTCGACCGCCGACGCGTCGGGAGCCAGCACGACCACCGCGAGCGGACGGGTCCTGATGTGCTCGGCCATCTCGGTCAGGTGCTCGCCGAGCAGGATGTCCTGCGCGATCACGGTGAACCCGGCCTGCGCGTACTGGTCGGCGCAGGCGGCCGTCAGCCGGTGCCGCAGCCGCAGTTGGCCGAGGGCCTCCTCCCCGGCGTCCGGCGTCATCTCCGCCCGCCCCCGCACGACCATCCGCCGGAACGCGTCCCCGCGCAGATGCACCGACCGCTCCAGCCGCTCCGCGAGTGCCTGCGCCACGGTCGACTTCCCCGCGGCCTGAATACCGGTCAGCACCACGACGCCCGGGCCCGACCACGGTCCCTGAGGGGTGACGGCACCGGTTCCGGTGGTGTGAGCGCTCATGGGTCGGCTGCCTTTCCGGAGGAGGGGCGGTACGGGGCGGGGCCGCGCGGGCCGCCCGCCGGGGCATCGTAGCGTCGGGCGATCATGCCGGGCAGCTGGTTTTCCGTGCCCGCGCGCTCCTGCTGCCCCGCCCGCCCGATACGCCGCCCGTCCGGCTCAGCCCGCCCCCGTAAGGCCGTTGATCATGCGGTCGAGCAGGCGGTCGAAGGTGGCGTCGGGGGAGGTGGCGGCGTCCGGTTCCGTCAGGGCTCGGGCGACGGCCGGGTAGGCGGCCGTGACGGCGGGGGAGCGCAGGTAGCGGGTCTGGGCGTCGTGGAAGGCGCGGCCGGTGGTGTCGGCGGCCTGTTCCTGGGCGAGTTCGTGGGTGACGTGGCTGGCCACGAAACCGGAGAGCAGGCTGAAGACCTCCAGTCCGGCGCTGGCGTCCAGGCCCGCGGGCGCGAGGACGGTGAGTGCGTGCTCCAGGGCGGCGAGGGTGTTCGGGCCGAACGTCTGCCGCGCGGGCAGCGCGGCGGGCAGCCAGGGGTGGCGCCGCATGATTGCGCGCTGCTCGTGGAAGAGGCGGCGCAGGTCCGCGCGCCAGTCGCCGGACGGTTCGGGCAGCCGGTGCGCGCCGCCGACCTCGTCGATCATCAGCTCCAGCAGCGTCTCCTTGTTGGGCACATAGCTGTAGAGCGACATCGTGCCGGCCCCGATCCGGGCCGCGACCGCGCGCATCGTGACGGCGCCGAGCCCTTCGGCGTCGGCGAGGGCGACGGCCGCCGCGGTGATCGCGTCCCGGCTGTGGGCCGGCGGGCGCCCGCGCCGCGGCCGTGCGGCGGGGGCCCACAGTGCTTCGGGATCCACCCCGGCAGCCCGGCCTGATGTGCCTGTACGCGTCACGGAAACCTCTCTTCGCTGTCCGCGTCCATCCAACCATCCGCTATTGTCGTACGACGTACGGGAAATAATCCGGCTGCGCGCCGCCCCGGCCGGAAGCGGCCGGGCCGGGCAACGAGCCGGTCCGCACCAGGAATCGAGGCACCGTGACGACGGCGACCCACCACCCCTCCGCCCCCTCCCCGGCGCAAAAGCCGCCCCTGCGCGTCCGGGCCATACGGCGCACCTGGCGCGGCCTGCCGCCCCGGCAGTACGACGTCCGCTGCGAGCGGGACCTCGTGGTGCCCGCCGCCGACGGCAGCCCGCTGCTGACCGACCATTACTTCCCCCGTGCCGTCGGCGACTTCCCCACGCTGCTGGTCCGCTCCCCGTACGGCCGCGGCATCCCCTGGGCGCCCATGTTCGGCCTGCTCTTCGCGGAACAGGGCTTTCACGTCGTCCTGCAGAGCGCCCGCGGCACCGGCGGGTCCGGCGGGGAGTACGCCCTGTGGCAGCACGAGGCCGCCGACGGGCGGGCGGCCGTCGCGTGGCTGCGCGAACAGCCCTGGTTCACCGGCGCCCTCGGGACGATCGGGCCCAGCGCCCTCGGCTACGCCCAGTGGGCCCTCGCCACCGACCCGCCGCCGGAGCTGCGCGCGATGGTCGTCCAGGTCGGGCTGCACGACATCCACGGGTTCTTCTATCCCTCGGGCCCGTTCGCCCTGGAGAACGCCCTTGTCTCCGCCGTCGGGCGGCTGCACTACGGACGCGGCGCCCTGGCCATGGTGCGGGCCGCGCTGCGCCTGCAACGCCGGCTGCCCCGGATCGCCCGTACGCTGCCGCTCGGCGAGGCGTACGTGCCCGGGCTGGGCGGCCGGGTGCCGTTCCTGGACGAGGCGCTGTCCCGGCCCGACCCGGACGACGCCCACTGGCGGGGCGCGGACGCGGGCGCCGCGGCTGCCCACTCGGCCGTACCGACCAGCCTGATCACCGGCTGGTACGACGTCTGCCTCGACCAGACGCTGGAGCAGTACGACCGGCTGAGCCGCGCCGGCTGCGACACCGCGCTGCTCGTCGGCCCCTGGACGCACAACTCCGCGATGCAGCAGGGCTGGCCCGAGGTCTTCGCCGAAAGTTTGGCCTGGCTGCGGGCCCACCTGTGCGACGACCCGTCCGGCCTGCGCGAGGCGCGGGCCCGCGTGCACGTAAGCGGCCGTCAGGAGTGGCGCGACCTGCCCGACTGGCCACCGGCCGCGACCGGCCGCCGCTGGTACCTGACGGGTGACGGCCTGTTGAGCGACCGGTCTCCCGGGGCCGCTCCGCCGCTGTCCTTCCGCTACGACCCGGCCGACCCGACGCCGTCGGTCGGCGGCCCCTTGCTGTCCCGGACGGCCGGCCCCCGCGACAACGCCGCACTGGAGGCCCGGGACGACGTGCTGACGTTCACCACCCCGCCGCTCACCGAGCCGGCCGAGGTGCTCGGCACGGTCACCGTGGACCTGCGGGTCGGCACCGACACCGGGCACGCCGACGTGTTCGTACGGCTCTGCGACGTGGACGAACGGGGCCGCTCGGTCAACGTCTGCGACGGGATACGGCGCCTGGGTCCCGCCACGGCCGCGGCGGGCCCGGCGGAGGTGACGGTGGAGATGAGCCCCACCGCCCACTCCTTCGCCGCCGGGCACCGCATCCGCCTCCAGGTCAGCGGCGGCGCCCACCCGCGCTTCGCCCGCAACACCGGTACGGGCGAGCCGCCGGCGACGGCCACCCGGCTGGTGCCCACGGAGATCACCGTGCACCACCCGTCGGCGCTGGTCCTGCCGCGGGCGAACCCGTGACGGGCGCTCGGAGGCTCGGGAGACCTCAGACGAAGAAGGCGTTCATGCCGTCCACGTCGGACAGATAGGTCTCGATGGCCGCGATCCTGCCGTCGCGCACCGTGCACACCGTGGACAGGTGCTCGTCCAGCACCACGTCCCCGCGTCGTGCGGTGTTGTGCAGGGACAGCGCCATGTTGCGACGGCTGACGAGGATGTGCAGCAGGGTGAAGTTCACGCCGTACCCGGCGATCTTGCGGGCGCGTTCGACGACCGCGTCGGCACCTTCCGCAGTGCCGGAAATCGCGTTGTCGCCGGGCAGCTCCCAGACCGCGTCCTCGTGCAGGAGGGAGCGGATCGCCTCCCAGTCGGCGGTGACGAGCGCGGCGTGGAACTGCTTGCCGAGGGAGTAGTTGTCCTGGTGGGCGGTCATGGGGACTCCTTCGTGAGAGAGGCCGGGCAGGGCGGTTCGCACGACCTGCCGATGCCTCGGTTCGTCAGTTCGTATGTTCTAGAACAGTAGCAATCAGTGCGGCGGGCCGTGCGGAGGGCCCGGGGACGCGGCCCGGGTGTCGGTGCCTCCGCGTACGCTCGAAGCATGGCCGTACTGAGTCACCCCGACCGCGCCGAACTACGCATCGCGGATGTGCTGGAAGCGTTCGCGCATCCGATCCGGCTGCGCATCGTGCACCGTCTCGCCCACGGAGCCGAGCGCTCCTGCGGCGAACTGCTGCCGGAGGTGTCGAAGTCCACCGCCAGCCACCACTGGCGCGTGCTGCGCGAAAGCGGTGTCCTCCACCAGCGCCGGGAGGGCCGCCGCCTCGTGATGCACCTGCGGCGCGAGGACCTGGAGGCGCGTTTCCCCGGGCTGCTGGACGTGGTGCTGGCCGCCGCCGGTGACGATCCCGAGGTGGCGGCGGCCGGCGGGGCGATGGCCGGGGCCCGCCAGGGGTGACCGGTCCGGCGCTCCGGGGCCGGTGGCTGCACCGTCCGGAGGGCACGTCCGGCGCGGTTCGGCCGGCCGGCCGGTGCTGCATGAGAGCCTGACGGCCGGGTACGGGCGAGGCCGGAGGTGAGTGGATGTCCGGTGCCGTGAAGCCGTCCGGCGCGGCGGCGACCGCCGTCGAACTGGCCGTCTGGTGGGCCGCGCTGACGGGCCTGTGGCTGGTGCTCGTCAGCAGCCTGGACACACTGGAGTACCTGGTCGGCGCGGCAGCCGCGCTGCTCGGCGCGTTCGCCGCACGCGCCGCCCGCAGAGCCGCGGCAGACGATGCCGACCGCGGGCGGCCGCGGTGAACGGCTGGCTGCTCGCCGCCGCCCTCCTGCTCGTCATCGGCTTCGCGCCCACCGTATGGGGCGCGGCGAGCGGTCCCGTGCGGCGCCGGGTGATGGCGCAGAACCTCGCGACACTGGCGGGCTGTCTGGTCCTGCTGCTCCTCGCGCAGGGCTACGCGCGGCCCTCGTACGTCGATCTCGCCCTGGTCCTCGCGGTCCTCGGCCCCGCCGGAACCCTCGTCTACGCCCGGCTGCTCGCCGACGAACTGGCCGAGCGCCCGGCGCGCGACCCGGTCGCACGCGCCCTCGGCCGCGCCATGACACCGCTCGCCGCCATCTCCGTACCGCTCGTGGTGCTGCCGCTGTGCGTCGCGACCGGACCGGGCCGGGCGATGGTCAAGCTCCTGGCGATCGGGGCGCTGCTGGTCGGCGGGAACATCGTCTCCACGCGCGCGCTGTCCGCCCGGCGCGCCACCGGGCAGGAGGGCGGTGCGGCCAATGGCTGACGTGCTGATCGTGCTGGCCCTCGCGCTCGTCGCGGCCTCCTCGACCGCCGCCGTACTGGCCCGCGACCCGGTCCGGCAATCGACCGTACTGGCCCTGCTCGGCCTCAGCCTCGCCCTCCTCTTCGCCGTCCTCCAGGCACCGGACGTGGCCCTGTCCCAGCTCGCGGCCGGCTCCGCCCTCACCCCGCTGATGCTGCTGCTCTCCGTACGGAAAGTACGGCGCAAGGGCCGGGAGGGCGGCAGCCACCGCAACACCGGGAACCGGCCCGGAAGCACGGACCGGGAGGGGCGCCGATGAGCAGGCGCGCCCGGCTGTGGGTGCTGGCCGTCGGCGGCCTGGGCCTGGCCGTCCTGCTGTTCGCGGCGAGCCTGGAACTGCCCGGCTTCGGCGGCGACCGGCACCCGTACGGCGCCCGGGCCGTCGAGGCCGCCCTCGCCCGGCACACCTCCAACGTCGTCGCGGCGGTCAACTTCGACCAGCGGGCCTTCGACACCCTGGGCGAGGAATCGATCCTGTTCTGCGCGGCGCTGGGCACCGTCGTCCTGCTCCGCCAGACCAGCGACGAGCGCCGCGTACGGCCCGAACCCGCGCGCGTCGCCCCGCCCGTACGCCGCTACGCGCTCGTCGCGCTCCCGGTGACCCTGCTCATCGGCCTGTACGTCATCGCCCACGGCCAGCTCAGCCCCGGCGGCGGCTTCCAGGGCGGAGTGGTCGTCGCGACGGCCCTGCACCTGCTCTACATCGCCGTCGACTACCGCGCGCTGGAACGCATCCGACCCGTCGGCCTGTACGCGATGGCGGACGCGGCGGGGGAGGCCGCCTACCTGCTGCTGGGCGCCGCCGGCCTGATCGCCGGAACCGCCTACCTGGCCAACGTCCTCCCGTACGGCACCTTCAACACCCTCGCCTCCGGCGGCACCGTGCCGCTGCTCAACGCCGCCGTCGGGGTGGAGGTCGCCAGCGGTGTCGTCGTGCTGCTGGCCTCCTTCCTCGACCAGGCGGTGGAAATCGTCGATGGGGAGGGAGGCGACGGGGGCGGGGCCGACCCGGACGACCCCGGCATCCCCGACCACCACACCCCGCCCGAGGAGAAGCCGACATGAGCGTGCTGCCCTACCTCGTCGCCGGCTGGATCTTCCTGATCGGCTGTTACGGGCTGGCCACCAGCCGCAACCTCATCCACGCCGTCGGCTGCCTCGCCGTCTGCCAGGCGTCCACGTACGTGCTGTTGCTCGCCGTCGGCTACCGCGACGGCGGCACCGCACCGGTCTACTCCGACCTGCGACCCGGCACCCGGCCGGTCGTCGACCCCGTCGTGCAGGCCCTGACCCTCACCGACGTGGTGGTGGGCGCCACGGTCACCGCCCTGCTGCTGGCGCTCGTCGTCCAGGTCGGCAAACGGCACGGAACCGTCGACCCGGACGAACTCTCGGAGCTGCGCGGGTGACGGCGGCGGACACCCTCACCACCGCCGCGGGCATGACCCTCACCCCGGCCGCCACCCTGCCGCTGATCGTGGCCACCCCGCTGCTCGGTGCCGCGTTCCTGGTGGCGGCGGGCCGCCGGATGCCGCGCCGGGCCGCCGAGATCGCGGGCACCGTCTTCGCGGCGGGCACCGCCGTCCTCGCCTTCTCCGTCCTGCTGCGCGGGGCATCGGCGGGCGGGCCGGGCCACCGCGCCGTCGAATGGCTGGGCGGCTGGCACCCGCACGGCGGCGCGGGCGTCGGCATCGTCCTGGTCGGCGACCGGATCGGCGTCGGCCTGGCCGCCGTCACCTCGCTCCTGGTCGTCGCCGTCCTCGCGTACGCCTGGCGCTACTTCGACGAACCGCCGCACCGCCAGGCAGGCACCTTCCCCGCCCTCGTCCTGATCTTCCAGGCGGCCATGTGCGGCTTCGCGCTCACCGGCGACCTCTTCAACGCGTTCGTCTTCTTCGAGCTGATGGGCGTCGTCGCGTACGCGCTCACCGGCTACCGCGTCGAAGGGGCGCGCGCCGTGCAGGGCGCGCTCACCTTCGGCGTCGTCAACTCCCTCGGCGGCTACGCCACCCTGCTCGGCGTCGGCCTGCTGTACGGGCGCACCGGCGAACTCGGCTTCGCCCAGATCGGCGCCCGTCTGGCCACCCACGGCGCGTCCTCCGCCGGCCCGCCCACCGGACCCTCCACCGGCCTCGCCGAGGGCCCCGACCTCCTCGTCCTCACCGCCTTCGTCCTCGTCCTGACCGGCCTGCTCGTCAAGGCCGCCGTGGTCCCCTTCCACTTCTGGCTCCCGGACGCGCACGCCGTCGCGCCCACCCCCGTGTGCATGCTGCTGTCCGGCGTCATGGTCGAACTGGGCGTGTACGGAACGGCCCGCGTCTACTGGACCGTCTTCGCGGGCCCCGGCGGCATCCCCACCGCCGACGCGCACCGCACACTGCTCGCCCTCGGCACGCTCACCGCCGTCGTCGGCGCGCTGATGTGCTGGCAGCAGCGCCACCTCAAACGGCTGCTGGCGTTCTCCACCGTCGCGCACACCGGCCTGTTCCTGATCGGGCTGGCGACCATGACACCGGACGGCGCGGGCGGCACGGCCCTGTACATCCTCGGACACGCGGGCGTGAAGGCCGCGCTCTTCGCCGCCACGGGCATCCTCCTGGACCGCTTCCGCAGCGTCGACGAACGCGAACTGCACGGGCGCGGCAGAGAACTGCCCCTGGTCGGCGTGGTCTGCGCGACGGGCGGACTGGCGCTGGCCGGGCTGCCGCCGTTCGGTACGGGCCTGGGCAAGGCGGTCACCGAGGAGGCGGCCGGAGGCTGGCCCGCCGCCGTGTTCGTGATCGTCTCGGCGGTCACCGGGGGAGCGGTGCTGCGCGCCGTGGCACGGGTCTTCCTGGGCCTGGGCGTACGGCCGGAGGCGGCCGACGAGGCGGCGAGCCGCGCGGACGAGACCAGCGGCAAGGACGAACAGCCGGAAACCGCCGGCCGGCTGAGCCGCATCCCGGACACCATGCTGGCCGTGCCGGTCGCACTGCTGGCGGGCGCGCTGGCCGTGGGCGTGGTCCCGGGCCTGCACGCCGCGGTCGGCCGCGCCGCGGACGCCTTCCTGGACCGGGCCGGCTACGCCGCCGCGGTCCTGCACACCCCGTCGGCCGTACCCGTACCGACGCCCGGCCCGCACTGGACCGCGGCAGGCGTGGCACTCGGCCTGCTGTCCGCCGCCCTCGCCTGCGGCCTGGCCTGGTGGGCCGTACGCCGCCCCCACGGCCCGGCCGAACCCGCCCGCTGGGCGGCGCCGGTGCGCCGACTGCACTCCGGACACATCGGGGACTACGTCGCGTGGGTGCTGGCGGGGGTGGTGCTGGTGGCGGGGCTGGTGGTGCCAGGACTGTGGTGAGCGGACGCCCCGCCATCACCAGCCCCATCACCCCCTTCCCTCACTCCTTCCGATAGGAGTACGCCTCTCCGGCGGCCGCCGCCACCGCGTCCAGATCGGCGCCGGTCGAAGCGGTGACCACGGCCGCCACCGCGCCCTCGACGAACGGCGCGTCCACCAGCCGTGTGCCCTCGGGCAGTTCATCGCCCTCGGCGAGCAGGGCCTTGACGGTCAGTACGGCGCTGCCCAGGTCGACCAGGACGGCGACGCCCGCACCGCCGTCCACCTTCCGCGCCGCTTCCGTGATCAGCTCCGCGCTGGTCCCGAGACCACCGTCCGGTGTGCCGCCCGCGCCCACCACCGGCGCCTTGACGTCACCGCCCGCCAGGCCGACGGCCAGCCGCGCCACCGACTCGGCCACCGGCCCGCTGTGCGACACCAGCACGATGCCCACATATCCCTCGTGCCCCTCGTGCCCCTCGTACGAAGTTTCCGCGCCGCTCACCGCGCCGCCCCCTCGCCCGCCGTCTCCGCCAGCGCCGAGAACAGCAGGGCCGACGAGGCCGCCCCCGGGTCCTGATGACCGATGCTGCGCTCGCCCAGATAGCTCGCCCGGCCCTTGCGGGCCTGGAGCGGAACAGTGGCCTCCGCCCCCTGTACGGCGGCCTCGGCAGCGGCCCGGAAGGACGTGGCCAGCGCCTCGACGGCCGGATCGAGCGCGTCGAGCATCGTCGCGTCACCGGGCGCCGAACCGCCCAGCTGGGCAACCGCGTCCACCCCGGCGCGCAGCGCCGCGCGCAGCTCGTCGGCGGTGACCCGGCCCGCGTCGCCGAGCTGCTTGCCCGTACGCCGCAGCAGCGTCCCGTACAGCGGCCCGGACGCGCCGCCCACGGTGGAGATCAGCTGCCGCCCCGCCGTCGTCAGTACGGCACCCGGCGTCCCCGGCGGCTCCGCTTCGAGCACCTTGACGACGGCCGCGAAGCCGCGCTGGAGGTTGCTGCCGTGGTCGGCGTCGCCGATGGCCGAGTCGAGATCGGTGAGTCGGGCCGCTTCCCGGTCGACGGAGGCGGCGACCGCCGACATCCACCGCAGAAAGAACCCGGCATCCAGTGCCGTTTCGGACACGAACTGCTCCTCTGGTCGTACGTGTGCGGGTGCTACGTGTACGAGAGAACGTCCCCGCCATGCTGCGCGTGAATCTTCGGCGACGGCCCCGGTCAGCACCCCCAACGCAGCGCGGGCGTCCGTACCGGCGCGTCCCACAGCCGCAGCAGCTCCTCGTCCACCTGGCACAGCGTCACCGAGCAGCCCGCCATGTCGAGCGAGGTGACGTAGTTGCCGACCAGCGTACGAGCGACCGGCACGCCCCGCTCGCCGAGCACCCGGTGCACCTCGGCACCGAACCCGTACAGCTCCAGCAGCGGAGTGCCACCCATCCCGTTGACCAGCAGCAGCACCGGATGCCGGGGCCGCAGGTCCGCCAGCACCGCGTCCACCGCGTAGTCCGCGATCTCACCGGCGGTCATCATCGGCCGCCGCTCGCGCCCCGGCTCCCCGTGGATGCCCACCCCCAGCTCCAGTTCACCGGCAGGCAGGTCGAACATCGGGCCGCCCTTCGCCGGAGTCGTACACGAACTGAGCGCCACACCGAAGCTCCGCGACGACTCCACGACCTGGCGCGCCAGCCCCGCCACCCGGTCCAGCGGCGCCCCCTCGGCGGCCGCCGCGCCCGCGATCTTCTCCACGAAGAGCGTGCCCCCGGTCCCGCGGCGCCCGGCGGTGTGCAGCGAGTCTGTCACGGCGACATCGTCGTCCACGACCACCGTCGCGACCTGCACTCCCTCGTCCTCCGCCAGCTCCGCGGCCATCTGGAAGTTCAGCACGTCACCGGTGTAGTTCTTGACGACGAGCAGCACCCCCGCACCACTGTCCACAGCCGAGGCCGCCCGCACCATCTGATCAGGCACCGGCGAGGTGAACACCTCCCCAGGGCAAGCCGCATCCAACATCCCCGCCCCCACAAACCCCCCATGCAACGGCTCATGCCCACTACCAC
>NZ_LGCW01000030.1:0-44082 GCF_001279365.1 Streptomyces sp. NRRL F-5755
CAGCCCGCCACCATCGGGATACCTCATCCCTCCGGCATACCGAGGACACCACCAGCCGTCACCGGGACAGAGAACTCCCACCATTAAAGATCTCTAGCTTCACTGAGACAGAAGGCCAAGCGGCTGGGTGCTGAGTAAACGCATCGATTGGAGGAGAGCGGTCAGTGTCCTTTGACAGCGAAGTTAGTCGCTCTGTTCGCGTTGGCCTGCGGCGACTGGATTGATTGGCAAACGATCAGGTGAGGACCGGTGGGGGATGGGTGGACCCTTGTCGCCGCACTGGGTGGCCGCCGTCACATAGGGAGCGAGAACAGCCGTACTGGCCCTGAGGGCCAGCGGGCATCGTCGCGCAGGGGCGTCACCATGGTCGGCAGCGGCATGGTCACCAGGCGGCCTTCGGGTTGTTCGACGAGTACGTCCCCGTCGAGCGGGTGCCATCCGAGGCGCTGGTAGAGCGGCATGAGGGGAGGTCGGCAGAACAGGAGTGCGTGCTGAGGACCCATCGTGCGGGCGTACTCCAGGGCAGCTGTGACGACGAGCCGAGCCAGGCCCTGACCTTGCATGCCGGGTGCGACGGCCACACCGCCGACGCCCACCACCTCTGTCTGGGTGTCGCCGATCGCGACAGGCAGTCGCAGCAGGCCGGCGTGTGCCATGAGCCGGTCTTTGTGTCTGATACCGAAGTGTTCCTCTTTCGGCAGCCAGGTCAGACCCGTCGAGGCGACACCGAAGGGATCATCGCCATTGCCAAGGATCTCCTGCTGGTCCGCCTTCGTGTACTGGGAGAGCCGCACCACAATCGGTGCCGCAGAGGATCGGTTGTCAGGCATTCCCACATGATGATCTCTCCGCCGAGCACTGGCCAAGCGATTCCTCGGCCGACACCGGGCACTGCCGGCTCCCGATCGGCAAACGGTGTCAGGACTGACTGATGGAGCCAGTGGGTCGTGGGCGGGTCCGGAAGTAGACGTTGTGGCCAGGCATGTCATCTCGAACGCCTCTGCGTCCCTCGGTTCGATGCGCTCATCGGCGCGGACATCGACGACCACCGCGGAGCCGTCCGCGCGACGTACGAAGCAGTCCGGAGCATGCCGACGCTCACGCTCGCCGTCGTGCCAGTGCAGCCAGAACGGCTGCGAGGCGATCCCCACGACCCCAGGATCGAAGTCCATCAGCACAAGCCGGTCCCGCTCCAGCCACGACTCGAAACCGACGTGCCGGCCGGTCGTCGCCGCCCAGCACCAGCCCGAGAAGTGACCTCACCGCGCGACCAGCGAAACGGCCGCACCGCAGTCACGTCCTCGAACTGCGCCGTCACACAGTCCAGCCGTGGACGCCGCCGACGCTCGCGTACAGCATCGACATATGAGAGTTCGACGTACGGCTCCGCGAGATCCACCCTGACCGGTACGGCCACCCAGCACCCCCAGCGCGTCACCTCATGCGACTTGGTTCGCTGGCAAGGAAGCCGAAACGACTGGGTTCGCTGTCAAACGCCTCGATTGGATGACGGCGGTCGGCGGCCGGGCACGCATGACCTCGCGGCGGCGATGTACTAGAGTTATCTCGACATCGAGATATCTGCCGGGAGGCGTACCGCTGCCGCGCTAGTAAGGCTTGCCTAACTTAGCCTTACCTTAGCTGATCGGCAAGGATCTGTGACGGCAGGATTGCGGTGGTACGCGCGAATTCATGCATTGAAGGAGACTGTCGTGTCGGCGAACAGCTTCGACGCCCGCAGCACGCTGCAGGTGGGCGACGAGTCGTACGAGATCTTCAGGCTGGACAAGGTCGAGGGCTCCGCCCGCCTTCCCTACAGCCTGAAGGTGCTGCTGGAGAACCTGCTCCGTACCGAGGACGGCGCGAACATCACCGCCGACCACATCCGTGCGCTGGGCGGCTGGGACTCCCAGGCGCAGCCGAGCCAGGAGATCCAGTTCACGCCGGCCCGCGTGATCATGCAGGACTTCACCGGTGTGCCCTGCGTCGTGGACCTGGCCACCATGCGTGAGGCCGTCAAGGAGCTGGGCGGCGACCCGGCGAAGATCAACCCGCTGGCCCCGGCCGAGCTGGTCATCGACCACTCCGTCATCGCCGACAAGTTCGGCACCGCCAACGCCTTCCAGCAGAACGTGGAGCTGGAGTACGGCCGCAACAAGGAGCGCTACCAGTTCCTGCGCTGGGGCCAGACCGCCTTCGACGAGTTCAAGGTCGTCCCGCCCGGCACCGGCATCGTCCACCAGGTCAACATCGAGCACCTGGCCCGTACGGTCATGACCCGCAACGGCCAGGCGTACCCCGACACCCTCGTCGGCACCGACTCGCACACCACCATGGTCAACGGCCTGGGCGTCCTCGGCTGGGGCGTCGGCGGCATCGAGGCCGAGGCCGCGATGCTGGGCCAGCCGGTCTCCATGCTCATCCCGCGCGTCGTCGGCTTCAAGCTGACCGGTGAGCTCAAGCCCGGCACCACCGCCACGGACCTCGTCCTCACGATCACCGAGATGCTGCGCAAGCACGGCGTCGTCGGCAAGTTCGTCGAGTTCTACGGCGAGGGCGTCGCCGCCACCTCGCTCGCCAACCGCGCCACCATCGGCAACATGTCGCCGGAGTTCGGCTCCACCGCCGCGATCTTCCCGATCGACGACGAGACGCTGAACTACCTGAAGCTGACCGGCCGCTCCGAGCAGCAGGTCGCCCTGGTCGAGGCGTACGCCAAGGAGCAGGGCCTGTGGCTGGACCCGGCCGCCGAGCCGGACTTCTCCGAGAAGCTGGAGCTGGACCTCTCCACGGTCGTCCCCTCGATCGCCGGCCCGAAGCGCCCGCAGGACCGCATCGTCCTGGCCGAGGCGTCCCGCCAGTTCGCGCAGGACGTGCGCAACTACGTCAGCGAGGCCGACCTCGACGAGGCGGGCAAGGAGTCCTTCCCGGCCTCCGACGCCCCCGCGGTCTCCAACGGCACGCCGAGCAAGCCGACCCAGGTCGTGGCCGCCGACGGCTCGGTATTCGAGATCGACCACGGCGCCGTCACGGTCGCCGCGATCACCTCCTGCACCAACACCTCGAACCCCTACGTCATGGTCGCCGCAGCGCTGGTGGCCAAGAAGGCGGTCGAGAAGGGCCTGTCCCGCAAGCCGTGGGTCAAGACCACCCTCGCCCCCGGCTCGAAGGTCGTCACCGACTACTTCGACAAGGCGAACCTGACGCCCTACCTGGACAAGCTGGGCTTCAACCTCGTCGGCTACGGCTGCACCACCTGCATCGGCAACTCCGGTCCGCTGGACGAGGAGATCTCCAAGGCGATCAACGAGAACGACCTCGCGGTCACCTCGGTGCTCTCCGGCAACCGCAACTTCGAGGGCCGGATCAACCCCGACGTCAAGATGAACTACCTGGCGTCCCCGCCGCTGGTCGTCGCGTACGCCATCGCCGGCTCCATGAAGGTGGACATCACCACCGAGGCGCTGGGCACCGACCAGGACGGCAACCCGGTCCACCTCAAGGACATCTGGCCCTCCGAGGCCGAGGTCAACGACGTCGTGGCCAACGCCATCGGCGAGGACATGTTCTCCAAGTCGTACGAGGACGTCTTCGCGGGCGACGCCCAGTGGCAGGCGCTGCCGATCCCGACCGGCAACACCTTCGAGTGGGACCCGCAGTCCACCTACGTCCGCAAGCCCCCGTACTTCGAGGGCATGACGATGGAGACCAGCCCGGTCTCCGACGTCCAGGGCGCCCGCGTGCTCGCCAAGCTGGGCGACTCGGTCACCACCGACCACATCTCCCCGGCCGGTGCGATCAAGGCCGACACCCCGGCCGGCCAGTACCTCACGGAGCACGGCGTCGAGCGCCGCGACTTCAACAGCTACGGCTCGCGCCGCGGCAACCACGAGGTCATGATCCGCGGTACGTTCGCCAACATCCGCCTGCGCAACCAGATCGCGCCGGGCACCGAGGGCGGCTTCACGCGTGACTTCACGCAGGAGGGCGGCCCGGTCTCCTTCATCTACGACGCGTCGCAGAACTACCAGGCGGCCGGCATCCCGCTGGTCATCCTGGCCGGCAAGGAGTACGGCTCCGGCTCGTCCCGCGACTGGGCCGCCAAGGGCACCGCGCTGCTCGGCGTCAAGGCCGTCATCGCCGAGTCCTACGAGCGCATCCACCGCTCGAACCTGATCGGCATGGGCGTCCTCCCGCTCCAGTTCCCCGAGGGCGCCTCCGCGCAGTCCCTGGGCCTGACCGGCGAGGAGACCTTCGACATCACCGGCGTCACCGCCCTGAACGACGGCGGCATCCCGGAGACCGTCAAGGTCAAGGCGGGCGACGTCGAGTTCGACGCCAAGGTGCGCATCGACACCCCCGGCGAGGCCGACTACTACCGCAACGGCGGCATCATGCAGTACGTGCTGCGCTCGCTGATCCGGAAGTAACCGGCGATCCCGCTCCGTTGAGCGGGTGAAACGCAAGGGCCGCACCCCGGCTGGGGTGCGGCCCTTGCCGTGTTGCCGTCCCGTTGCTCATAAACCGGTGCGGCGCGCCTCCACGAGACGCGCCGCACCATCACCTCACCGGCACACGGCCGACCGGAGTCCCCCGGCTACCGGTGTCCTGGGACTAGAACATCCAGCTGTAGATGTTGTAGCCGAAACCGATCTGCTTGCGGGACTCGAAGGGGTCCTGGTTGCCGCCGTCGCCCTTGTAGAGCCACAGCTTGCCGTCGGTGCCGCGGGCGAGCAGGTCCGCGCGGCCGTCGAGGTCCACGTCGCCGACCGAGACGAGGGCGTTGTACGCGTTCCAGCCCGCGCCGATCTTGACGCGCGGGGCGAACGGCGCCTTGTAGTCGCCGGTGCCCTTGTAGAGCCACAGGACGCCGGAGGAGTCCCGGGCCACGATGTCGGCCTTGCCGTCGCCGGTCAGGTCGCCCTTGCCGGAGATCTCGGTGTAGGCGTTCCAGCCGCCGCCGACCTTGACGCGCGAGGTGACCTGGCCGTTGTCGTAGCCGAGGTAGATCCACAGCACGCCCGACTTGTCGCGCGCGATGATGTCGTACGCGGTGCCGCCGCCGAGGTTGCCCGGGGACAGGACCTTGTCGTAGATGTTCCAGCCGCCGCCGACCGTACGGCTCTCGGAGCCCGAGTTGAAGTACAGGTTGCCGGCCTTGTCCCAGGCCCACATGCCGTCGCCCACGCCGTCGCCGCTGTGGTCGACCGTGGCCGCGGCCTTGAGCAGGTCCCAGTCGCTGGTGACGAACATGCGCTCGTCCAGGCCGCCGGTGCCGTCCGGCAGGTACTGGTACAGGAAGCCGTCGGAGCGCTGGATGCCGAACAGGCCGAACACGGGGGCCTCGGCGGTCGCCGCCGCACGCGCCGTGGCGCGGGACTTGGCCCCGGCGCCGGCCTTCGGCGCCGCCTGCGCCAGCTTGCTGATGTCGACGTTCTTCACGGGGGCGGGGACCGGCGCGTCCGCCACCGCGGCTGAGGCGCTGGTGCCGACCAGGGCGGCGGCGATCGCCGCGACAGCCAGGCGCGATACGGCGCGCCCGCGCTTACGGCCGGGAAGTTTGGCCACGTAATTCTCCATTTGCCATGTGATGAGGCGCGACGCACCCTCATGGGGGTGCGTCGTGTGATCGTCAGGATCTTTGCACAACCTTTTCACATGTCAACTGGTTTACGGATGGTCTGATCAATCGGTCCTGGAACCCGCCCGTTTCGGGCCGATCAGCTCGAACTCTGCCA
This sequence comes from Streptomyces sp. NRRL F-5755, assembly GCF_001279365.1. NCBI lineage: Bacteria > Bacillati > Actinomycetota > Actinomycetes > Kitasatosporales > Streptomycetaceae > Streptomyces > Streptomyces sp. NRRL F-5755. The sequence continues at coordinate 5,739 of NZ_LGCW01000030.1, forward strand.
AGGAGGCAGGGTTTGCCGGTGTCAGTCGGTAACGCTGGTAGCTCTCAGGTGATTTCACCGTGAATATCCGGGTTTGCCGGTCCCAGCTGAAGGTCTCGTGCGTCCGCCGGTCCAGCGTCCGCCACTTCCCGTGGCGGTCCAGGCCCTCCAGCACCCAGGCGCCGGGCGCGTCACCCTTCGCTGCCGAGGTGAGGGTGTACGAGGTCACCCGCGCCGCCGACGGGAGCGTGACCGGGACGGAGTCGAAGGACGCCGAGGTGGCCGACGTGTCGTCCAGCAGCGGGCTGCTGCCCGGCGCCGTCAGGTCGCCGTCGGGCACCGGCACCCGGTCGTCGCGTGTGATGGACGACGGCGCCGCATGCTCGCCCGTGCCCCAGGAGGACGGGCGCGGCCCCATCGCGAATTCCAGGGTGCCGCCGCGGGCGAGCAGGGCGTGCGGCAGCGCCGTGGAATTCCACGGCTTTCCGTTGACCCGCAGCCCTTGGACGTACACATTGCGCGCGTTGTTGCGCGGTGCCTTGACGACGAGGTCGCGGCCGTTCTCCAGATGGACGGTGGCCTTGGTGAACAGCGGCGAGCCGACGGCGTATTCGGGCGAGCCCATCACCAGCGGATAGAACCCGAGCGCGCTGAAGACGTACCACGCGGACATCTCGCCGTTGTCCTCGTCGCCCGGATACCCCTGGCCGATCTCGCTGCCCAGATAGAGGCGGGAGAGCACCTCGCGGACCTTCTCCTGCGTCTTCCACGGCTGCCCGGCCGCGTCATAGGCGTACGCGATGTGGTGCGACGGCTGGTTGCTGTGCCCGTACATGCCCATCCGGGTGTCCCGGGCCTCGGTCATCTCGTGGATGACGTTGTTGTACGAGCCGGCGAATTCCTTCGCCGCGGTTTCCGGGGTGGCGAAGTACGCGTCCAGCTTCTTCGCCAGGCCCGCCCGGCCGCCGTACAGGTTGGCCAGGCCGCGGGTGTCCTGCGGCGCGGTGAAGGCGAAGGTCCAGGCGTTGGTCTCGGTGTAGTCGTGGCCCCAGACGCGCGGGTCGAAACGGTCCGGGGGCAGCCGCCAGTTCCCGGCCGCGTCCCTGCCCTGGAAGAAGCCGACCTTGTCGTCGAAGTGCTTGACGTAATCGCGGGCGCGGTTGAGGAAGTACGCGGACTCTTCCTTGTAGCGCGGGTTCTTCGTCTTCGCGTACAGCGCCTGTCCCATTCGGGCGATGCCGTAGTCGTTGAGGTATCCCTCCAGCGCCCAGGACATGCCTTCCTTGGTGTCCGTGCTCGTATAGCCGCGGAAGGGCGAGGTGGCCATGCCCTTGCGGCCGACTCCGGGGCTGGGCGGGGCGACGGTGGCGTTCTTCACCGCCGCCTCATAGGCCGCGGCGGCGTCGAACTTCACGCCCTTCGCATAGGCGTCGGCGAAGGCCACGTCCGAACTCGTACCGGTCATCAGATCGGCGTAACCGGGGGAGGACCAGCGGGAGATCCAGCCGCCGTCCTTGTACTGCTGGACGAAACCGTCCACCATTTTCCCCGCCTGGCGCGGAGTGAGCAGGGAATAGGCGGGCCACGTGGTGCGGTAGGTGTCCCAGAAGCCGTTGTTGACGTAGACCTCACCGTCGACGATCTTCGCTCCGGTGCGGTCCGGGGTGTCCGGCCCGGTCCGCGGCGAGAAGGGGCTCGCGTACCGGACGCGCGAACCGGCCTGCTCATGGCCGGAGTTGGGGTAGAGGTAGAGCCGGTAGAGGTTGGAGTAGAGCGTGACGAGCCGGTCCCGGCTCGCGCCCTCGACCTCGATGCGGCCGAGGATGCCGTCCCACTGGGCACGCGCGCGGTCCCGGACCCGCTCGAAGGAGTCGCCCGCCGGAATCTCGCGCTCCAGGTTCGCGCGCGCCTGGTCGACGCCGATCAGCGAGGTGGCGATGCGCAGCGTGACCGTACGGTCCGCGCCGGGCCGCAGTTTCAGGTAGCCCGTGACGTCCGGGCCACCGCCACCGCTCAGCTTGCCGCCCGCGGTGACCGGTGTGTCGAGCACGCCGTACACGAACAGCCGGGTGGCGCCGGTCGACAGGTTGCTCCGGACGTCGGAGAAGCCGGTGACGACGCCCCGCCCGGTGTCCAGGGTGAGCCCGCCGTTGTTGTTGACGTTGTCGAAGATCAGGTTCGCGTCGTCGCCGGGGAAGGTGAAGCGCATCAGCGCCGCGTGATCCGCCGGGGCGATGTCCGCCCGGAGGCCGTTGTCGAAGGTGACGCCGTAGTGGTGCGGCTTCGCGGTCTCGTTGGCGTGGTGGAAGGGCAGGGCGCGTGCGGCCCGGCCGGCGTCCGGGGTGCCGGCCGCGGTGGACGGCATGACCTGGAAGGTCTGCCGGTCGCCCATCCAGGGGCTCGGCTCGTGGCTGGCGGCGAACGCCTGGAGGGTGGGCAGGTTGGCGGCGTTGTTCTTCCGCGCGTACTCGTACAGCCAGTCGGTGGAGCCCGCGTTGGTCACCGGCGTCCAGAAGTTGAAGCCGTGCGGCACGGCGGTGGCCGGGAAGGTGTTGCCGCGCGAGAAGCTGCCGCTGGAGTTCGTGCCGCGGGTGGTCGCCACGTAATCGGCGAAGTGGGCGGGCGGCTTCTCCCGGGCCGCCGGGCCCAGGGTGATGTCGTCGACCCAGCCGCGGAAGACCGGTGTGGCCTTCGGCGCGGTCGGAGAGTCGTACGCGATCAGGATCCGGTCGACGGTCTTGCCCGCCGCGACGGCGCCGATCCGCGACTGGCGGTGGTTCCACTGGTTGACGTAGAGCGTCTTGGCGGCGGCCTGGCCGCGCGGGGTGAGCGGCGCGCCGTTCTGGTCGGCGGCGCCCAGCTCGCTGAGGTACGTGCCGTCGGTGAAGGCCAGGTCGAGCGCGACGTGGGTGGCGGGGTAGCCCAGGTCGGTGGCGGCCATCTCGGGGAAGACCTTGTACGACAGCAAGGTGGCGGACGTGACCGGCAGGTCGACGTCGAAGACCTTGTTGTACGAGTAGCCGCGGCCGGACGCGGTGTGGGTGCCCGCGTAGCGCAGCGCCCGCAGCCCGCTGAAGCCGGCGTTCGCCTTGGCGGTGGGGGAGGCGGTGGGGCCGGAGTCGGGGTGGCTGCTCATACCGGCGCCCGGACCGCTCTCCGGGCCCACCCCGGACGTCTTGCCGGCGCCGTCCGGGCCGGTTTCGACCGTGTCCAGCCAGGCGGGCCGCGGATCGCCGGTCTCGAAGGAGGAGCTGAACTGCCGCTCGCCCGGGGGCTTTCCGGGCGGGGCCGCGACGGCGGGGGCGTGCGCCGTCAGGACGAGCAGGGCCGCCACCGCGAGCGCGACGGGGCGGGCCGTGCCGGGCAGGGATCTGTGCCGGTGTCTGAGCCGCACGCGTACCTCTCAACGAAGCGACATTTCCCCAACGGTGACATCGTTGTCAGCTGCGTAATGCAGAGATAAGTAAGGTGCGTGGGACCTTTGTTGTCAAGAGTGACCCGGCGAACGGCGACCAGAAGTTTCCGGCGCAAGCGACGCATACCGTCGAGGTCTCAACTCGGGAAAGATGGCGGCCCGAACTTGCTTACGATCTTGCCGAGTTGACCTGAAGTGGACTATACCTGTCGGCGTCCGAGCGACTGTGCGAACGACGTCGCGGACCCGGGGGGACCTGCGGAGCAGCACAAGAAATCGGCCCCGCACATCTCTAGCGTGCCCGGTGCACATCCCGTACAACTCAGCTTCATCTGACCCGCGGTGCCGGGGTGGCTCCGGTACACCGCCTGAGTCCTGAAGAAGGCGAGGACTTGCGCATGGGATCCACCTCAGAATTCAGCCGCCGTGCCCTGATCAAGCGGGCCGCGGCGCTCGGAATCGTCACCGTACCGGCCATGAGCGCCCTGTCGGCATGCGCCAGCAGTGGTGGCGACGGCGGCGAGAAGGCCGAGAAGGGGCAGAAGTCCGCCAAGAATCCGCTGGCGGTCAATGACAGCGCCGCCCTCGACGTCGTCATCTTCGACGGCGGATTCGGCGACAAATACGCGAAGGACGCCCAGGCCGAATACGTCGCCGCCTTCCCCAAGACCAAGGGCAAGGTCAAGCTCGCCTCCACCCAGAAGATCCAGTCCACCCTCCAGCCGCGGTTCAACGGCGGCAACCCGCCGGACCTGGTGGACAACTCCGGCGCGGAACAGATGGACTTCGGCACACTGGTGTCGAAGAACCAGCTCGCCGACCTCACCCCGCTGCTCGACGCCCCGTCGATCGACGACCCGAACAAGAAGGTGCGCGACACACTGCGCCCCGGTGTCGTCGAGATGGGCCAGTTCGGCGGCAAGGAAACCTGGATCATGTACTACGCGTACACGGTCTACGGCGTCTGGTACTCCAAGACGAACCTCCAGAAGGTCGCCGACGCGGAATACCCGAAGACCTGGGACGAGATGCTCGCGGTGTGCGAGAAGGCGAAGAAGAAGGGCGTCGCCGGGTGGACCTACCCCGGCAAGTACCCGTACTACCTCCCCTTCAGCCTCTACCCGTTCATCGCCAAGATCGGCGGTGCGGAAGTGCTCCGGAAGATCGACAATCTGGAGCCGAACGCCTGGAAGGACCCGGCCGTCAAGGCGGCCTTCGACGCCTATTACGAGCTGTACAAGAAGGGGTACGTCCTCAAGGGCTCGCCGGGCCTGGACCACCTCCAGTCGCAGAAGGCGTGGGCCGAGGGCAAGGCGCTGTTCATACCCAACGGGTCGTGGGTGGAGAACGAATCGGCCAAGCAGATCGAGAAGAACCCGGACTTCCAGCTCTCGGTCGGCGCGCCGTCCAGCCTCTCGTCCTCCGACAAGATGCCGTTCGGCACGATCTGGGCCTCCGGCGGCGAGCCGTACATCGTGCCCCGGGAAGCCAAGAACGCGCCCGGCGGCATGGAAATGCTGCGCATCATGCTCAGCAAGAAGTCCTCGCAGAACTTCATCAAGCAGGTCTCCTCGCTCACCTCGCTCAACGGCGGTACGGAGGGCCTGAAGCTGCCCCCGGGCCTGGACTCGGCGCAGCAGGCGCTGCGGACGGCCGGTCGGAACATCGTCAACCCGCGGTTGCAGGACTGGTACGTGGCGCTGCAGAAGGAGAAGATCGGCGTCGGCGCGCTGGGCGAGATGATGGCGGGCCGCATGACTCCCGACGAGGCGATCACCAAGATCCAGAAGTACGCGGACGAGACGCGCGAGGACAGCAGCGTCAAGAAGTACAAGCGCTGACCGTGCGTCGGACGCGTCACCAGCGGTGGCGGTCACGCGAAACCGCGGGGAAAGAACGGGATCGGTAGTCATGCAGCACGGTAAATACCGCTTCATAGTGGGGTTCCTGGTCATCCCGCTGGCGATATACGCGATCTTCGTGATATCGCCGTTCGTGCAGGCGATCTACTACTCCTTCACGGACTGGACCGGCCTGAGCTCGGACATGAAAATGGTCGGGTTCGACAACTACACGCGCCTCTTCAAGGACAGCGTTTTCTGGGCCGCGGTGGGAAACAGTGTGACGCTGTTGCTGCTGCTGCCGGTGGTGACGCTCTCGCTCGGGCTCTTCTTCGCCTTCATGCTCAACGTCGGTGGCCGCCGCAGAAAGAAGGCGGTCATCGGCGGGGTGCGCGGCTCGGGCACGTACAAGATTCTCTACTTCTTCCCGCAGGTGCTGTCGATCCCGATCGTCGCCCTGCTCTTCCAGTTCGCGTACAACCCGGAGAGCGGCGCGCTGAACGCGTTCTTCCAGGCGATCGGACTGGACAACGTGCAGCCCGACTGGCTGGGCGATCCGCAGATCGCGCTCTGGTGCATCATGGGCGCGATGATCTGGGCCAATGTCGGCTTCTACGTCGTGCTCTTCTCGGCCGGCATGAGTTCCATACCGAAGGACTTCTACGAGGCCGCGCTGCTCGACGGCGCGAACCGGTTCAACACGTTCTTCCGGATCACCCTGCCGCTGCTCTGGGACACGGTGCAGACCGGCTGGATCTATATGGGCATTCTGGCGCTGGACGTGTCGGCCTTCGCGTTCGTGCAGATCATGAGTGTCGGGCCGGGCGGCCCCGACTACTCCACCGAGGTCCTGCCGCTGTACGTCTATCAGAAGACCTTCCGCGACGGTCAGGCCGGTTACGCCACCTCGATCGGCGTTTCCCTGCTGATAGTGACCCTGATCTTCTCGGCCATCGTCATGCGGCTGGGCCGGCGCGAGCGACTGGAGTTCTGATGAGCGTGCAGACCACCAAGCCCCCGGCGGCGACGGGCCGGGACGGCGCGGGCGGCAAGGGCCGCAAGGGCGGCGAGAGCGGTGAGGGCCGCGTCCTGAACGTCTTCTCGCACGGCGTCCTGGTCATCTGGGGCCTGCTGGTCACCATGCCGCTGCTGTGGGCGGTGATCAGCTCCTTCAAGGACGACGGGGAGATCTTCGGCTCGCCCTGGGGCCTGCCGTCGGCGCTGCACTTCGACAACTGGGCGCGCGCCTGGGACAAGGCCAACATGGGCCAGTACTTCTTCAACTCGCTGATCGTGGTGGGCGGTTCACTGATCGGCACGATGCTGCTGGGCTCGATGGCGGCGTACGTACTGGCCCGGTTCGACTTCCCGGGCAACCGCTTCATCTACTTCCTGTTCGTGGGCGGGATGGGCTTCCCGATCATCCTGGCGCTGGTCCCGCTGTTCTTCGTCATGAAGAACATGGCCCTGCTGGACACCTACCACGGCCTGATCCTGGTCTACATCGGGTACTCCCTGCCGTTCACCGTCTTCTTCCTCAGCGGGTTCTTCAGAACGCTGCCGACGTCGGTGGCGGAGGCCGCGCTCATCGACGGCGCCTCCCACACGCGTACGTTCTTCCAGGTCATGCTGCCGATGGCCAAACCGGGCCTGATCAGCGTCGGCATCTTCAACTTCCTGGGGCAGTGGAACCAGTACCTGCTGCCGACGGTGCTCAACGTCGGCGACCCGGACAAGAAGGTGCTGACCCAGGGCCTGGTCGCGCTGGCGGTCAGCCAGGGGTACAAGGGCGACTGGTCCGGCCTGTTCGCGGGCCTGACCATCGCGATGCTGCCGGTGCTCGGCGCGTACATCATCTTCCAGCGGCAGGTGGTGGCGGGCCTGACGGCGGGGGCGCTGAAGTAGCCCCGCGCGCCGTGCCGGCCGGCCGTACGCCGTACGCCACAGCGGCCCCCGCCGACCCGCGGGGGCCGCTGTTCTGCTTGGAGAACAGCCGGGTTTTGGCCACAGGGCCGGTGCACCCGGTCGAGGACTTGACGTAACAGGACCCTGGCACGTCAGCTTAGATTCACATGTTGGAGACAAGCCGGGTCCCGTCGGTGTGGCCCGGCCGGCGGCCGGTCGTCGTGCCGGGCGCTACAGGCGGGAGTGGATGAGTCGATGGAGACTCCGGGTTCGCAGTCCTCGCTGCACCGGGCCAATCTGGAGCGGGTCGTACGCGCGGTGCGCATGGCGGGATCGCTCACCCAGGCGGAGATCGCCCGGACCACGGGTCTGTCGGCGGCCACGGTCTCCAACATCGTGCGGGAACTGAAGGACGCCGGGACCGTCGAGGTCACACCGACCTCGGCGGGCGGGCGCCGGGCCCGCAGCGTCTCGCTCTCCGGCGACGCCGGGATCGTCGTCGGCGTCGACTTCGGCCACTCCCACCTGCGCGTCGCGGTCGGCAACCTCGCCCACCAGGTGCTGGCCGAGGAGACCGAGCCGATCGACGTGGACGCCTCCGCCGCGGAGGGCTTCGACCGGGCCGAGCGCCTGGTCAACCGGCTGATCGAGGCGACCGGTGTGGGTGCGGGCAAGGTCATCGGGGTGGGCCTCGGCGTCCCCGGGCCCATCGACGTGGAGTCCGGCACGCTCGGCTCGACCGCGATCCTGCCCGGCTGGAGCGGCACGAATCCGAGCGAGGAGCTGGCCGGGCGGCTCGGCGTCGGGGTGTACGTCGACAACGACGCCAACCTGGGCGCGCTCGGCGAGCTGGTGTGGGGCGGCGGACGCGGCGCCGCCGACCTCGCGTACATCAAGGTCGCCAGCGGCGTCGGCGCCGGCCTGGTCATCAGCGGCCAGATCTACCGGGGTCCCGGCGGCACGGCCGGCGAGATCGGGCACATCACGCTGGACGAGTCCGGGCCGGTGTGCCGCTGCGGCAACCGCGGCTGCCTGGAGACCTTCACCGCCGCCCGGTACGTGCTCCCGCTGCTCCAGCCCAGCCACGGGCCGGACCTCACCATGGCGGAGGTGGTCCGGCTGGCCCGGGAGGGGGACCCCGGGTGCCGCCGGGTGATCGGGGACGTGGGGCGGCACATCGGCAGCGGCGTGGCCAATCTGTGCAACCTGCTCAACCCGAGCCGGGTGGTGCTCGGCGGCGACCTGGCGGAGGCCGGGGAGCTGGTGCTCGGGCCGATCAGGGAATCGGTGTCGCGGTACGCGATCCCCAGCGCCGCGCGGCAGTTGAGCATCGTGCCCGGGACGCTGGGCGGGCGCGCGGAGGTGCTGGGCGCGCTCGCGCTCGTGCTGAGCGAGATGGGCGACTCGACGCTGCTGGACGGCACGCTGCCCGCCGACGGAGCGGTGCCGTCGGGTACGCGTACGGCTCCCGGAGTGCCCGCCGTCGCCGGTGCCCGGCCGGCCGGTGGCACCGGTACCTCGGCCATTGCCTGACGTACACGAGGCACGCTGAGTTCACACAGCTAACGCATGGCACCGTTGTCATCTCGTTAAGTATTTACTCCTTGACGGTCTGCGAGTGGCCGAGTTGACTTCCAGCCACCTCGGCCGCAACGACGCGGCCTCGTCAGGGAGGTTTCACCGTGAACACGCATCTGCGTCGTGCTGCCGTGACCACTGCCGCCGTCTCGATGGCCCTCGGTCTCGCCGCCTGCGGCTCCGCCAAGGAGGCCGGCGGCGACTCGGACGCCAAGAAGGACAAGAAGGGGCCGCTGACCATCGGCCTCCTGCTGCCCGAGAACCAGACCGCGCGCTACGAGCGGTTCGACAAGCCGCTGATCGAGAAGAAGATCCGCGAGCTGGCGGGCAAGGACACCGAGATCCTCTACGACAACGCCAAGCAGGACCCCTCCGTCCAGCAGCAGCAGGTCGACACGATGATCACCAAGAAGGTCGACGCGCTGATCCTGGACGCGGTGGACGCCAAGTCCATCGCCGCCTCCGTCAAGAAGGCGAACGACAAGGGCATACCCGTGGTGGCGTACGACCGGCTGGCCGAGGGCCCGATCAAGGCGTACACCTCCGTCGACAACGAGCGCGTCGGGCGGATCCAGGGCGAGTCGCTCCTGAAGGAGCTGGGCGACAAGGCGAGCCAGGGCGAGATCGTCATGATGAACGGGTCGATCACCGACCCGAACGCCAAGATGTACAAGGACGGCGCGCACTCCGTACTCGACGGCAAGGTCAAGATCGGCAAGGAGTACGACACCAAGGAGTGGAAGCCGGAGAACGCCAACGAGAACATGAAGGGCGCCATCTCCTCGCTCGGCAAGGACAAGATCATCGGCGTCTACTCCGCCAACGACGGCATGGCCGGCGGCATCATCACCGCCCTCAAGAGCGCCGGATTCACCAAGCTGCCGCCGGTCACCGGCCAGGACGCGGAGCTCTCCGCCGTCCAGCGCATCCTCACCGGCGAGCAGTTCATGAGCGTCTACAAGCCCTACCAGCCGGAGGCCGACGCCGCCGCGTCGATGGCCGTCGCGCTCGCCCAGGGCAAGAAGCTCGACGGGATCGCCAAGTCCACCGTCGACAGCGCCACCGAGAAGAAGGTGCCGTCCGTCATCGTGACGCCCTTCGCGCTCACCAAGGCGGATATTTCCAAGTATGTCGGCCAGGAAGGTTTCTTCACCAAGGCCGAGATCTGCACCGCCAAGTTCCAGTCCGCCTGCGCCGAGGCCGGCCTGAAGTAGGCCCGGCCGTCCGCCCGGCCCCGCCAGCCAGGGGCCGGACGGCGCGTTCCCGCCGGTCAGGCGGCGAAGGAGATGATTCACGTGTCCGCTACGCCCGTGCTGGCGTTGCGCGGAATCTCCAAGCGGTTCGGCGCCGTACAGGCGCTCACCGATGTCGAACTGGAGATCCACCCCGGCGAGGTCGTCGCCCTGGTCGGCGACAACGGCGCCGGCAAATCCACCCTCGTCAAGGCGATCGCCGGCGTGGGCCCCGCCGACGACGGCGTCATCGAATGGGAAGGCCGGCCGGTCACCGTCGACCGGCCGCACACCGCCCAGGAACTCGGCATCGCGACCGTCTACCAGGACCTCGCGCTCTGCGACAACCTCGACGTCGTCGGCAACCTCTTCCTCGGCCGCGAGATCGTCCGCGCCGGGGTGCTCGACGAGGTCGAGATGGAACGCCGCTCCCGCGAGCTGCTCGGCACGCTCGCCATCCGCATCCCGAGCGTGCGCATCCCCATCGCCTCGCTCTCCGGCGGCCAGCGGCAGACCGTCGCCATCGCCCGCTCACTGCTCGGCGAGCCCAAGGTCGTCATCCTCGACGAGCCCACCGCCGCGCTCGGCGTCGAACAGACCGCCCAGGTCCTCGACCTGGTCGAACGGCTGCGGGAACGCGGCCTCGGCGTCATCCTCATCAGCCACAACATGGCCGACGTCAAGGCCGTCGCCGACCGGGTCGCGGTACTGCGCCTGGGCCGCAACAACGGCACGTTCGAGGTACGCAGCACCACCCAGGAAGAGATCATCTCCGCCATCACCGGCGCCACGGACAACGCCGTGACCCGGCGCAAGGCGCGTACGGATTCCGCGGAGGGCCGGAAGTGACCACCAACCTTTCCAAGGCCGATGGCGCCGATGGCGCCGGAGGCGCCGCCGAGGGTGCCGTTATCGCCGTGGACCCGCGGCTGCTCGTACGGCAGCAGGGCTTCAAGGGCTACCTCGACGAATTCCGCCGCAAGACGCGCAGCGGTGAGCTGGGCTCCCTCCCGGTCATCGTCGGCCTCATCATCATCGGCCTCGTCTTCCAGCTCCAGGACTCCGCGTTCCTCGGCGCCGAGAACCTCTCGAACCTGTTCGTGACGGCCGCCGGCACCGGACTGATCGCCGTCGGCATCGTCTTCGTCCTCATCCTCGGCGAGATCGACCTGTCCGTCGGCTCGGTCAGCGGCCTGGCCGCCGCGGTCTTCGCCGTCCTCAACATCAACAACGGCATGCCGGAGTGGCCGGCCCTCATCCTCGCCCTCCTCACCGGCACCGTGGCCGGCGCCCTGCACGGCTTCTTCTTCGCCCGCATCGGCGTCCCCGCCTTCGTCGTCACACTCGCCGGACTGCTCGGCTGGAACGGCCTGATGCTCCAGATCCTCGGATCGAACGGCACCATCAACCTCGACGACAGCGGCCTCGTCGCCCAGCTCACCAACTACTACTTCACGGATGTGGCCGCCGCGTACGGTCTGGCGACGGTTGCCGTCCTGGCCTTCCTCGGCCTCTCCCTCCTCGACTCCCGCCGCCGCGAGGCCGCGGGCGTCCCGAGCAGGCCGCTCAGCGAAACCGTGCTGCGCACGGTGGTTCTCGCCGTCCCCGCCTATCTGGTCGCCTGGCTCCTGAACCAGTACAAGGGGCTGCCGCTCGCCGTGGTCATCTTCCTGGGCGTCGTCGTCGCCCTCGACTTCGTGCTGCGGCGCACCACGTACGGACGCCAGGTCTTCGCCCTCGGCGGCAGCGTCGAGGCGGCCCGCCGCGCGGGCATCAACGTCGCGTTCATCCGCATCTCCGTCTTCTCCCTCGCCGGCACGATGGCCGCCGTCGGCGGCATGTTCCTGGCCTCCCAGATCAACGCCGCGAATCAGTCCTCCGGGGCGGGCAGCCTCCTCATGAACGCGATTGCCGCCGCGGTCATCGGGGGAACGAGCCTGTTCGGCGGGCGCGGCAAGACGTGGTCCGCGCTCCTGGGCGTCCTGGTCATCCAGTCCATCGCCTCCGGCATGGCGCTGCTGGGTATCGCGTCGGCCGTCCAGTACATGATCACTGGCGCGGTGTTGTTGGCGGCGGTTGTCATCGACTCGGTGTCGCGGAGGACGCAGCGGACGGCGGGCCGGGCGTAGCCGTGCTGCGCACGTGGTTCACCGATGAAAGCCTGGGGTGCCGTGGTCTTTGACCTTGGGCCCCAGGCGGGGCCGCTGATCGCGGCGTAGCCGCGGGTTTTTGGGGGTCTGGTCCGCGCTTCGCGCGGATACGCATTGGCTTCGTTGTGGGGCGGGGGTGCGCAGGGGGCCATCTCTCCCCCAGCCTCCGGCCGGGGGTGCCCCCACGGCGCCTGGAGCGGCCGAAGTGTATGGACGCAACCGGGGCTTCGGTCGCCTGCGGGGAGTGTCCCCCTGCACACCCCCTCCCGTCGGTGTGGCGAGTGCCCTCCCGTCGGTGTGGCGAGTGCGGGCCGGTGGGGGAGGGGGAAAAGAAACCTGGTGCGCGCCCCCCCCATGAGGCGAAGCTCGCCTGGCGTAGGCGCAGAGCCCCGGGCACCTCCGCGTCGCGCGTAGGGCGCGCCAGGGGTCTGTAAGGACCCCTGCCACGGCGGCGGGAAGGCCGCCGACAGGCCGGGCTCGGGGACACGTAGGGGGCTCCCCGCAGGCGACCGAAGCCCCGGTCGCGTCCGAACATTTCGGCCGCTCCAGGCAACGAGGAGAGACCCCTGCGGGGCCCCGAGCCCCCACCCACCGAACCCTGAGCGCAAGACGCGCACCCCCACCGGGGCAACGGCACCCCCACAGAGGCAACCGCAAACCCACCGGGCAGAACCGCACCCACCGGCACAAGCACCCCAGATGCGCCCCGCCCGCAACCCATATTTCGCCAGCCCCCAAACACGGCACCGCGAGAAGCGGAACTACGCACACCCCCACCACGCAGCACAGATGTCGACATCCGCCACCCCACGCCGCTTCCGCGGCCGAAGGCCGCGTCCGCAAACCGGCCATCCGCGTGACATACATCGCACGGCCCGTTATCCGTCGCCGCAAGCGGAACATTAGACTCGGCAGATCGACAAGGTCGACCAGCCAGAGCCAGCTACAACCAGGCGAATCTGCACGAATCGCCCGAACCAGCTCGACAGCAAGGAGGCACGGGTGGCGCTGCTGACCCGTATCAAGGGACCGCGCGATCTGGACCGGCTGGGGCCGGAGCAGCTGGAGCAGCTGGCGGGGGAGATCCGTACGTTCCTCGTCGACGCCGTCTCCAAGACCGGCGGTCACCTCGGCCCCAACCTCGGTGTGGTCGAGCTGACCATCGCCCTGCACCGGGTCTTCGACTCGCCGCGGGACAAGGTGCTCTTCGACACCGGCCACCAGTCCTACGTCCACAAGCTGCTCACCGGCCGCCAGGACTTCTCCAGGCTGCGCAGCAAGGGGGGCCTGTCCGGTTACCCCTCGCGCGCCGAGTCGCCGCACGACGTGATCGAGAACAGCCACGCGTCCACGGTGCTGGGCTGGGCGGACGGCCTGGCCAAGGCCAATCAGGTGCTGCGCAAAAACGATCATGTTGTGGCGGTGATCGGGGACGGCGCGCTGACCGGCGGCATGGCCTGGGAGGCGCTGAACAACATCGCCGACGCCCAGGACCGCCCGCTGGTGATCGTCGTCAACGACAACGAGCGGTCGTACGCGCCGACCATCGGCGGCCTGGCGAACCACCTGGCCACCCTGCGCACGACGGACGGCTACGAGCGCTTCCTGGCGCGCGGCAAGGACCTTCTGGGGCGCACGCCGGTCGTCGGCAAGCCGCTGTACGAGACGCTGCACGGCGCCAAGAAGGGCCTGAAGGACTTCATCGCGCCGCAGGGCATGTTCGAGGACCTGGGGCTGAAGTACGTCGGGCCGATCGACGGGCACGACATCGAGGCCCTGGAGTCCGCGCTCCAGCGCGCCAAGCGCTTCGGCGGCCCGGTCATCGTGCACTGCCTGACCGAGAAGGGGCGCGGCTACAAGCCCGCCGAGCAGGACGAGGCGGACCGTTTCCACGGTATCGGCGTGATCCACCCGGACACCGGCCTGCCGGTGGCCTCCGGCGGCGCGAGCTGGACCTCCGTCTTCGGTGACGAGATGGTCAAGCTGGGCCAGGAGCGCGAGGACATCGTGGCGATCACGGCCGCGATGCTCCAGCCGGTGGGCCTGCAGAAGTTCGCGAAGGCGTTCCCGGACCGGGTCTACGACGTGGGCATCGCCGAGCAGCACGCGGCGGTCTCGGCGGCCGGTCTGGCGACGGGCGGCCTGCATCCGGTCTTCGCGGTGTACGCGACGTTCCTCAACCGCGCCTTCGACCAGGTCCTGATGGATGTCGCGCTGCACAAGTGCGGTGTCACCTTCGTGCTGGACCGCGCCGGTGTCACCGGTGACGACGGCGCCTCGCACAACGGCATGTGGGACATGTCGCTGCTCCAGGTCGTGCCGGGCCTGCGGATCGCCGCCCCGCGCGACGCCGAGCAGGTGCGGGCCCAGCTGCGCGAGGCCGTCGAGGTGGACGACGCGCCGACCGTGGTGCGCTACTCGAAGGGCAAGGTCGGCCCGGCCGTGGAGGCCGTGGGCCGGGTCGGCGGCATGGACGTGCTGCGGGAGCCAGGTGCGGGCGTGGAGCGTCCCGACGTGCTGCTGGTGTCGGTGGGCGCGCTGGCGCCGATGTGCCTGGAGATCGCCGATCTGCTCGACAAGCAGGGCATTTCCACGACGGTGGTGGACCCGCGCTGGGTCAAGCCGGTCGACGCGGCGCTGCCGGGCCTGGCCGACGCGCACCGCGTCGTGGTCACGGTCGAGGACAACAGCCGCTCGGGCGGTGTGGGCTCCGCCGTCGCGCAGGCGCTGCGCGATGCGGGCGTGGACGTACCGCTGCGTGACTTCGGTATTCCGGAGCGCTTCCTCGACCACGCCTCCCGCAAGGAGATCCTGGCCGAGATCGGGCTCACCGCGCCGGACATCGCCCGGCAGGTCACCGGTCTGGTCTCGAAGATCGACGGTCGGTACGAGGGCGCGGACCGGTCGGTGGACGCCGCGGAGTCGGTGGGTTCCGCGGACGACGCCGAGCGCGCCGAGGCCGCCCGCGACTGACGGAGTAAGCGGCTGGTGTACGTACGCGGACGTACGTACACCAGCCGGTCAACGGCTTCACCGGCCGTCCACCGGTCACCCGGTGCCGCTCAAGGCCGCACAAATCCGACGCGCAACACTGCACAAACATCGCTGAACGGTCATACGATGGGCTGGTGGGCCACCCGAACGGGTGCTTTCACCGGCCCTTCGGCATATCCACCCGTCCGTACCATCGGGTGAATCCCCGCCGCGCACAGGCCCGCCGCACCGTACTCGTTCCGACCATTGCGCAGACTCGGTCAGTTCACGAGTCGCGACGGTCGTCCAGGCGGAGGTTGGCCCATGAGCAGCACACAGCGGGGCACGGCACACGGACCGGAACGCGGCGGCGGCGCGGAGCACACCCGGGTACGCCGCACCGGTCTGTTCCGGACCAAAACGGTCGAGGAGTCGATCCGGGACACCGAGGAGCCGGAACACGCGCTCAAGAAATCCCTCTCCGCCCTCGACCTGACCGTCTTCGGCGTCGGTGTCGTCATCGGCACCGGCATCTTCGTCCTCACCGGCAAGATCGCCAAGGAGACCGCGGGCCCGGCCGTCGCGCTCTCCTTCGTCACCGCCGGCCTGGTCTGCGCGCTGGCCGCGCTCTGTTACGCGGAGTTCGCCTCGACCGTGCCGGTGGCCGGTTCCGCGTACACCTTCTCGTACGCCTCGCTGGGCGAGCTGCCCGCCTGGATCATCGGCTGGGACCTCATCCTGGAGCTCGCGCTGGGCTGCGCGGTGGTCGCCGTCGGCTGGTCCGGCTACGTCCGCTCGCTGCTGGACACGGCCGGGGTCCATCTGCCACAGGGGCTGTCCGGCACCCATGAGGGCGCCTTCGGGTTCGACCTGCTCGCCTGCGTGCTCGTGCTGGTGCTGACGGCCATCCTCGTCGTCGGCGTGAAGCTGTCGTCCCGGGTCACCTCGGTGATCGTCGCCGTCAAGGTCACCGTCGTACTGCTCGTGATCGTCGCGGGCGCGTTCTTCATCAGCGGCGCCAACTACGAGCCGTTCATCCCGCCGAGCCAGGCCACCGAGGGCAGTGGCGGCCTCGCGGCGCCGCTGTCCCAGCTGATCTTCGGCTTCACCCCGGCCAACTTCGGCATCATGGGCATCTTCGCCGCCGCCGCGGTCGTCTTCTTCGCCTTCATCGGCTTCGACATCGTCGCCACCGCGGCCGAGGAGACCCGCCTGCCGCAGCGGGACGTGCCGCGCGGCATCCTCGGCTCGCTCGCCATCTGCACGGTGCTCTACGTCGCCGTCTCGGTCGTCGTCACCGGCATGCAGAAGTACAGCGAGCTTTCGACGGACGCCCCGCTCGCCGACGCGTTCAAGTCCGTCGGGCACCCGTTCTGGGCCGGGCTGATCAGCTTCGGCGCGGCCGTCGGCCTGACCTCGGTCTGCATGATCCTGCTGCTCGGCCAGAGCCGGGTCTTCTTCGCGATGAGCCGCGACGGCCTGCTGCCGAAGCTCTTCTCGCAGGTCCACCCGCGCTTCGGCACCCCGTACCGCTCGACCATCGCGCTCGGTGGCGTGGTCGCCGTCGTCGCCGGCTTCACCTCGATCGACGAGCTCGCCGAACTGGTCAACATCGGCACCCTGTTCGCGTTCGTCGTGGTCGCGATCGGCGTGGTCATCCTGCGCCGCACCCGCCCCGACCTGCCCCGTTCCTTCCGCACCCCGCTGGTCCCGGTCGTGCCCGCGCTGTCGGTGCTGGCCTCGCTGTGGCTGATGCTGAACCTGCCGGCGGAGACCTGGCTGCGGTTCGGCATCTGGATGCTCGTGGGCTTCGTCATCTACTTCACGTACGGGCGGTCGCGGAGCCGGATGAACAGGGCCGGGGGCAGGAACGCGGCCACCGGTCCGGTGGGTGGCGGTCCGGGGCAGGGCAGCTGATCCGTACGGGCGTGGCGGTCAGCCGCTCCGCCCGCGACGTACGGCCCGCGGCCCGGCCACCCGGGCCCCCAGCGCCGTCACGCGCGCCCGCAGCCCGCGGTCGGCGGTGACGACCACGGTGTCCGGGCCCCGGTCCGCGTCCCGCACCAGTTCCACGATGCGGTCGTCGCCGCTGCCCGGCGCCTCGACGACCTCCACCCCGGGCAGCGACGCCACACCGCGCGCCGCGCCCTCCACGACGAGGACCAGCCGGACGGGCGGCCCGTCGGGCGCGAGCCCGGGGAACCCGCCGGCCGCCTGTTCCGCCAGCGCGTCCCGCAGCCGTTCGGCCGCCGCGCGGCGGTCCCGCCACCAGCCGTCGGGCACCGAGCCGATGACATTGGCCGCGTCCACGACCACCAGAGTGCTCATGGTCCCAGCGTGGCACGCGGAAAACTCCTGTCGTACGACGCGGCCGCGGCCGTACGCTGCCGGAATGCCCACCACCGAGAACGCACCCGGCCTGGTCCGCCGTTCCGCCCGCGTCCTGCTGCTCGGCACGGACGACCGCCTGCTGCTCTTCCGCGGCTACCTGGACCCTGCCCGCCCCGAGGCCGGGCACTGCTGGTTCACGCCCGGCGGCAGCGTCCAGGAGGGCGAGACACCGCCCGAGGCGGCGGCGCGGGAGCTGGCCGAGGAGACCGGGCTGCGGGTGGCGCCCGGCGCGCTCGGGCCGCTGGTCGCCCGTACCGCCGGATACGCCGAACTGCCGTGGGCGAGCGGCGAGTTCGAGGACGTGTTCTTCCTGCACCGCGTCGCCCCGTACGAGGTCGACACCGGCGGGTTCCGGGAACACGAGCGCGCTTCCATCACCGGGCACCGCTGGTGGCCGGTCGACGAACTGGGGACGACGGCGGAGACGGTGTTCCCGTACGGGCTGCCGCCGCTGCTCGCGGACGTATGCGGCGGCCGGACACCGGCCGAACCCGTACGACTGCCCTGGCACCACTGAGCACAGCGGTACCAGGGCAGTCGGCGCGGATGCCGTCCCGTATTACGCGGGCACGCTCGCCACGCCCGGGGCGAGGAACTTCTTGCCGTTGACGCGCTCGGAGACGCCCTCGCGGTCCAGGTACGGCGTGATGCCGCCCAGGTGGAAGGGCCAGCCGGCGCCGGTGATCAGGCACAGGTCGATGTCCTGCGCCTCGGCGACGACGCCCTCGTCCAGCATCAGGCCGATCTCCTGGGCCACCGCGTCCAGGACACGGTCGCGGACCTGCTCCTCGGTCAGGACGGTGTCGCCCTGCTTGAGGAGCGCCTTGACCTCCGGGTCCAGCTCCGGCTTGCCGGAGTCGTACACGTAGAAGCCGCGCTTGCCGGCCTTGACCACGGCGGCCAGGTTCGGCGAGACGGTGAAGCGGTCCGGGAAGGCGCCGTGCAGCGTCTCGGAGACGTGCAGGCCGATGGCCGGGCCGACCAGTTCCAGCAGCACCAGCGGCGACATCGGCAGGCCGAGCGGCTCGACGGCCTTCTCGGCGGTCTCGACGGGGGTGCCCTCGTCGATGACGTTCTGGATCTCGCCCATGAAGCGGGTCAGGATGCGGTTGACCACGAACGCCGGGGCGTCCTTGACCAGCACGGCCGTCTTCTTCAGCGACTTGGCGACGGAGAAGGCGGTGGCCAGCGACGCGTCGTCGGTCTTCTCGGCGCGCACGATCTCCAGCAGCGGCAGGATCGCGACCGGGTTGAAGAAGTGGAAGCCCACGACCCGCTCGGGGTGCTTGAGCTTGGACGCCATCTCGGTGACCGAGAGGGACGAGGTGTTCGTGGCGAGGATGGCGTGCTCCGGCACGACCGCCTCGACCTCGGCGAACACCTGCTGCTTGACGCCCA
The DNA here is from genome assembly GCF_001279365.1 of Streptomyces sp. NRRL F-5755. Taxonomy (NCBI): domain Bacteria; kingdom Bacillati; phylum Actinomycetota; class Actinomycetes; order Kitasatosporales; family Streptomycetaceae; genus Streptomyces; species Streptomyces sp. NRRL F-5755. Next base: position 24,601 of record NZ_LGCW01000030.1, read on the forward strand.
TCTCCTCGAAGACGGCCTCGATGACGAAGTCCGCGTCGCCGAAGGCGGCGGCCTTGTCGAGGTGGCCGCTGACCAGGCCCTTGAGGCGGTTGGCCTTGTCCTGGTTGACGCGGCCCTTCAGGAGCAGCTTGTCGATCTCGTCGTGGACGTACGTCACGCCCTTGTCGATGCGCTCCTGGTCGATGTCGGTGAGCACCACCGGCACCTCCAGGCGGCGCGCGAACAGCAGCGCCAGCTGCGAGGCCATCAGACCCGCGCCGACCACGCCCACCTTGGTGACCGGGCGCGCGAGGGACTTGTCCGGGGCGCCGGCCGGGCGCTTGGCGCGCTTCTGCACCAGGTTGAAGGAGTAGATGCCGCTGCGCAGCTCGCCGCCCATGATCAGGTCCGCGAGGGCCTGGTCCTCGGCGTCGAAGCCCTGGCGCAGGTCGCCGTTCTTGGCGGCGGCGATGATGTCCAGCGCGCGGTACGCGGCCGGGGCGGCGCCGTGCACCTTGCCGTCCGCGATGGACTTGCCGCGCTGTACGGCCTGGTCCCACGCCTCGCCGCGGTCCACCTCGGTCCGTACGACCTCGGTGTCGCCCTTGAGGACCGAGGCGGTCCACAGCAGCGACTGCTCCAGGAAGTCCGCGCCCTCGAAGATCGCGTCGGCGATGCCGAGGTCGTAGACCTGCTGGCCCTTGAGCTGCTTGTTCTGGTTGAGCGAGTTCTCGATGATCACCGAGACGGCGCGGTCGGCGCCGATCAGGTTCGGCAGCAGGACGCAGCCGCCCCAGCCGGGCACCAGGCCGAGGAAGACCTCGGGCAGCGAGAAGGCGGGCAGCGCCTTGGAGACGGTGCGGTACGTGCAGTGCAGACCGACCTCGACGCCGCCGCCCATCGCGGCGCCGTTGTAGTACGCGAACGTCGGCACGGCCAGGCCCGACAGGCGCTTGAAGACGTCGTGGCCGCCCTTGCCGATGGCCAGCGCGTCCTCGTGCCGCTTGAGCAGCTCGACGCCCTTGAGGTCGGCGCCGACGGCGAAGATGAACGGCTTGCCGGTGATGCCGACGCCGGTGATCTTCCCGTCCTTCGCCTCCGCCTCGACCTGGTCGATCGCGGTGTTCAGGTTCGCCAGCGACTGCGGGCCGAAGGTGGTCGGCTTGGTGTGGTCCAGGCCGTTGTCCAGCGTGATCAGCGCGAAGGTGCCGGCGCCGGGCAGCTCCAGGTGGCGTACGTGCGCCTGGGTGACGACCTCGTCCGGGAACAGCTCGGCCGCGCCCTTCAGCAGCTCGGTGGTGGTGGTCACTTGCCTGCTCCCTCGAAGTGCGGGTTCTCCCAGATGACCGTGCCGCCCATGCCGAAGCCGACGCACATGGTCGTGATGCCGTAACGGACCTGCGGCTGCTCCTCGAACTGCCGGGCCAGCTGCGTCATCAGACGCACGCCGGAGGAGGCGAGGGGGTGGCCGAAGGCGATCGCGCCGCCGTACTGGTTGACGCGCGGGTCGTCGTCCGCGATGCCGTAGTGGTCGAGCAGCGACAGCACCTGGACGGCGAACGCCTCGTTGATCTCGAAGAGGCCGATGTCGTCGATCGTCAGCCCCGCCTTGGCCAGGGCCTTCTCGGTCGCCGGGACCGGGCCGATGCCCATGACCTCCGGCTCCACGCCCGCGAAGGCGTAGTCCACCAGGCGCATCTTGACCGGCAGGCCCAGCTCGCGGGCCACGTCCTCGGCGGCGATCAGCGAGGCGGTGGCGCCGTCGTTCAGGCCCGCGGCGTTGCCGGCGGTGACGCGGCCGTGCGGGCGGAACGGCGTCTTGAGGTTCGCCAGGTTCTCAAGAGTGGTGCCCGGGCGCATCGGCTCGTCGGCGGTGGCCAGGCCCCAGCCGGTCTCGCCGCCCTCCGGGTTGGTGCGGCGCACCGAGATCGGCACCAGGTCGGCCTGGATCTTGCCGTCGGCGTACGCCTTGGCGGCCTTCTCCTGGCTGCGTACCGCGTACTCGTCGGCGCGCTGCTTGGTGAGGTGGGGGAGGCGGTCGTGGAGGTTCTCCGCCGTCATGCCCATGAAGAGGGCCGACTGGTCGACGAGCTTCTCGCTGACGAAGCGGGGGTTGGGGTCGACGCCCTCGCCCATGGGGTGGCGGCCCATGTGCTCCACGCCGCCCGCGACGGCGATGTCGTACGCGCCGAAGGAGACGCCGCCGGCGATGCTCGTCACGGCTGTCATGGCGCCGGCGCACATCCGGTCGATGGAGAAGCCGGGCACGGACTGCGGGAGGCCGGCGAGGATGCCCGCGGTACGGCCCAGGGTCAGGCCCTGGTCGCCAATCTGGGTCGTCGCGGCGAGGGCGACCTCGTCGATACGGGCCGGGTCGAGGTCCGGGTTGCGGCGCAGCAGCTCCCGGATGCACTTGACGACCAGGTCGTCGGCGCGGGTCTCGTGGTAGATGCCCTTGGGGCCCGCCTTGCCGAACGGGGTGCGGACGCCGTCGACGAAGACGACGTCCCTAGCGGTACGAGGCACGTTGGCTCTCCTCCAGGTGCGGGATGGCACTGCTGCGGGCGCGCCCGGGGGCGCGTCCCGGTCCTCATGCTACTTGTGGGTAACCATGGTGCCCAGTCCTCTTGGGGTCTGCGGTGAAGGTCACAGGGCCGACTTTGTCGGCGGGGGTGCGGTGGTTGTTTCGGCTGGTGAGTGTGCGGTTGCCCCGGTGGGGGTGCGGGCTTGCGCCTGGGGTTCGGTGGTGGGGGCTCGGCGGCCTTCCCGTCGTTGTGGCCGAGAAAAGCGCCTCCTGCGCGCATTGGTGGCATTGCGGTCTTATGGTGCAGGTATGCGTACAGATAGGAGCGAAGTCGTGACCAAGCGTGTTCGGGTTGTGGGGGCTGCGTGTGCTGTCGCATTGGCCGGGGGGTTGTTGGCCGGGTGTGGGGACGATGACAGCGGGGGTGGGGGGTCGTCCGCCTCGCCTTCGGCCTCGGCCCCCTCGCAGTCTGCTGGGGGTGGGGAGTCTTCGGGGGCCTCCTCCGGTGGGATGACCGAGGATCAGCGGTCGCGCAAGGCGCTCGTTCCGGAGGCCAAGACTTCGTATGACCAGGCGCTCAAGGCTGCTACGGGGGCGGTGTCGGGCTCCAAGGGGGTGGCGGTGGAGCTCAAGCGGGGGAGCGGTGGGAAGCCTGAGTGGGTTACGGAGGTGGCCACCGAGGACGGGAAGGCCAGCACCGTGCGTGTCGACGCGGTTTCCGGGAAGGCGGGGGCGCCGGAGGCGAAGAAGAACGACGACGATGACATGAAGGAGCTGGCGGACCGGCTCAAGCGGGCCACGGTGACGCCGCAGCAGGCCGCTGCCACGGCCACGGGGCGCAAGAGCGGGACGGTCACCGCTGTGGAGCTGGACACCAATGACCAGAAGAAGGAGATCTGGTCGGTGGATGTGGTGACCAAGAACGACTGGAACAAGACCACGTTCGATGTGGACGCGGCCGGCCGGAAGATTCTGCGCGAGCACGTCGACCGGGACTGAGCCTCCGGGGGCGGGCCGGGATCGCCGGGCCGCCCCCGGGGAATCAGGCGCCGGTCGAGGTCAGGGCCTCGGTGAGGATCGGGGTGACCTGTTCGATCTGCCAGGGGCGGGCGCCGTGGCCGGCCAGGGCGGCCGCGACGGCCTCCTTGGTCGGTTCGGCGGGGGGCTCCCAGCACAGGCGGCGCACCGTGTCGGGGGTGATCAGGTTCTCCTGGGGGAGGTTCAGGTCCTCGGCCAGGGCGGTCACGGCCGTACGGGCGGCGGCCAGGCGGGCCGCTGCCGCCGGGTCCTTGTCGGCCCAGGAGCGGGGCGGCGGCGGGCCGTTCAGCGGCTGGCCGGGCTGCGGCAGCTCGCTTTCCGGCAGGGCGCGGGCGCGGTCCACGGCGGCCTGCCACTGTTCGAGCTGGCGGCGGCCCATGCGGTGGCCGAAGCCGGGGAGGGCGGCGAGGGCGTGGGCGTTGGGGGGCAGGTTCAGGGCCGCTTCGATGATGGCGGCGTCGCCGAGCACCTTGCCGGGTGAGATGTCGCGGCGCTGGGCGACCTCGTCGCGGGTGGTCCACAGTTCCCGTACGACGGCCATCTGCCGGCGGCGGCGGACCTTGTGCATGCCGGACGTGCGGCGCCAGGGGTCCTTGCGGGGCGGCGCCGGGGGCGCGGCGGCGATGGCCGCGAACTCCTGGTGCGCCCATTCGAGCTTGCCCTGCCGCGACAGCTCGTCCTCCAGGGCGTCGCGCAGGTCGACCAGCAGCTCGACGTCGAGTGCGGCGTAGCGCAGCCAGGGCTCCGGCAGGGGGCGGGTGGACCAGTCGACCGCGGAGTGGCCCTTCTCCAGGGCGTAGCCGAGGACGTTCTCCACCATCGCGCCGAGGCCGACGCGGGCGAAGCCGGCGAGGCGGCCGGCCAGCTCGGTGTCGAAGAGCCGGGACGGGACCATGCCTATGTCGCGCAGGCAGGGGAGGTCCTGGGTGGCGGCGTGCAGCACCCATTCGGCGTCGGCGATCGCCTCGCCCAGCGCCGAGAGGTCGGGGCAGCCGACCGGGTCGATCAGGACGCTGCCGGCGCCTTCGCGGCGCAGCTGCACCAGGTAGGCGCGCTGGCCGTAGCGGTAGCCGGAGGCCCGTTCGGCGTCCACCGCCACCGGGCCGGTACCGGCCGCGAAGGCCGTCACGACTTCGGCAAGTTCCTCGGCCGTGGCCGTCACGGGCGGGGTGCCCTCGCGCGGTTCCAGCAGGGGGACCGGCGCCGGGCGGGTGTCCGGAGGAGAGTCTCCGGGTGTTCGCAGTGTCGAGTCTTCTGCGGTCTTTTGGGCGTCGGTCACCAGTCAAGGGTATCTGTGTATGCACTGCGCCCGTCGAGGGAACGTTCCCTCGACGGGCGGGACGGTGGTGTTCGGGGGGGGCGGAGGTCAGTGGATGATGCCGGTGCGCAGGGCCACGGCGACCATGCCGGCCCGGTCGCCGGTGCCCAGCTTGCGGGCGATACGGGCCAGGTGGCTCTTGACGGTGAGCGCCGACAGGCCCATCGAGACGCCGATGGCCTTGTTGGACTGGCCCTCCGCAACCAGCCGCAGCACCTCGACCTCGCGTCCGGACAGTTCGCGGTAGCCGCCCGGGTGGCCGGGGGCGCCCGGCGGGCGGCGGTGCATACGGGCCGCGTTGGCGCCGATGGGCGCGGCGCCGGGGCGGCCCGGGAGGCCGAGGTTGGTGCGGGTGCCGGTGACGACGTAGCCCTTGACGCCGCCGGCCAGGGCGTTGCGTACGGCGCCGATGTCGTCGGCGGCGGACAGGGCGAGGCCGTTGGGCCAGCCGGCCGCCCGGGTCTCGGACAGCAGGGTCAGGCCGGAGCCGTCGGGAAGGTGGACGTCGGCCACGCAGATGTCGCGCGGGCTGCCGACGCGGGGACGGGCCTCCGCGATGGACGACGCCTCGATCACGTCCCGTACGCCGAGCGCCCACAGGTGGCGGGTGACGGTGGAGCGGACGCGAGGGTCGGCCACGACGACCATGGCCGTCGGCTTGTTCGGGCGGTAGGCGACCAGGCTCGAAGGTTGCTCGAGGAGAACTGACACCGGGCCTCCTGGGGGGAGTGGCGGGACGGGAGCCGACATTTGGGGCGAGTCGGAATGCTCCGTCTTTGAAGGGTCACTGACCTCTTCGGCATCAAACGGGCTCGACTTTAGAGTTTGATCTCAACTTAGTTAGGTTCATTTCGGGCAAATCGGCCGCTTGATCGACTGGAGGGTGATCCGGCGGTGGACGGTTGCCGGGAGAGCGTTCGAGGGGTGTGGGGGGAGAAGGGCGTCCGCCTGCCCGTCAGGTGGTGCGCCGGTGGGTGCGCGGTGGCGCCGGGCGGCGCGTCCGTACGCTGCCCGCCGCTGCCGTACGCCGGCGGGTGTGTCACCGCGCCGGAGGGCGTACGGGGACGCGCGCCCCCTGGTGCGCCAGTGCGCGGAGCGCGTTCAGCGTGCCTGGGGTCCCCGGCGCTGCGGCAGGGGCACCACGCCGCCGCGCGGCGACGGCTCGGGCGCGGCCGGGGGCAGGCCCGCCACCTGGCACAGCAGGTCGCACCACGCCGACAGGTGGGCCGCGGTGTCCGGCACCCCGCCCTGCCCCTCCTCCGGGGTCCACGAGGCGCGCATCTCCAGCTGGGTGGCCGGCTCCCGCTCCGCGAGGCTGCCGAAGGAATGCGAACTGGCCCGGGTGACCGTGCCGCCGATCTCCCCGTACCGCACGCCGCGCGCGTCCAGCGCCCCCGTCAGCCAGGACCAGGACACCTCCGGCAGCAGCGGGTCGGCGCCCATCTCCGGCTCCAGCTCGGCGCGCGCCAGCGTCACCACCCGGAAGGTGCCCTGCCACGTGTCGTGCCCGGCCGGGTCGTGCAGCAGCACCAGTCTCCCGTCGGCCAGATCCGCGTCCTCCCCCTCCGGCCCGGCGCCCGGTTCGACGACCGCCGCCTCCAGCGCGTATGCGAAGGGCGCGAGGCGCTTGGGCGCGGGCGTCGGCTCGATCTCGATCTCGGGGCGCAGCCGTGCCGTGCGGAGCGCCTCGATCGCCTGACGGAAGGGGATCGGTACGTTGTCCGCGCTGTCCGCGAGGTGTTCGTGAGCCGCAGCCATGCCCGGAAGATTAGGCGGAAGGAGCCGCTGGGTGAGGGAGGACACCCGGTGCGCGCGTCGCCCATTCGGAGGCGCCCTCGCGCGCGTGCGAAGATTCGGTGTGTGAGCGCCAACGACCGCCCGACGGGCCAGCAGCAGACCGGTACGTACGACTCGGCCTTCCTCAAGGCATGCCGCCGGGAACCGGTGCCGCACACGCCCGTGTGGTTCATGCGCCAGGCCGGGCGCTCGCTGCCGGAGTACCGCAAGGTCCGCGAGGGCACCGCGATGCTCGACTCCTGCATGATGCCGGAGCTGGTCACCGAGATCACCCTCCAGCCGGTGCGCCGGCACGGCGTGGACGCGGCGATCTACTTCAGCGACATCGTCGTCCCCCTGAAGGCCATCGGCATCGACCTGGACATCAAGCCGGGCGTCGGCCCGGTCGTCGAGCAGCCGGTCCGTACGCGCGCCGACCTGGAGCGGCTGCGTCCGCTGGAGCCCGGCGACGTGTCGTATGTGACCGAGGCCGTGCGGATGCTCGTCGGCGAGCTGGGCAGCACTCCGCTGATCGGCTTCGCGGGCGCGCCGTTCACGCTCGCCAGCTACCTGGTCGAGGGCGGCCCGTCCCGCAACCACGAGCACACCAAGGCGATGATGTACGGCGACCCGCAGCTGTGGGCCGACCTGCTGGACCGCCTGGCCGTGATCACCTCGGCGTTCCTGAAGGTGCAGATCGAGGCGGGCGCGAGCGCCGTACAGCTCTTCGACTCCTGGGTGGGCGCGCTGGCCCCCGCGGACTACCGCCGCTCCGTCATGCCGGCCTCCGCCAAGGTCTTCGAGGCGGTGTCCGGGTACGGCGTCCCGCGTATCCACTTCGGCGTCGGCACCGGCGAGCTGCTGGGCCTGATGGGCGAGGCGGGCGCGGACGTCGTGGGTGTCGACTGGCGCGTTCCGCTGGACGAGGCGGTCCGCCGGGTCGGCCCCGGCAAGGCGCTCCAGGGCAACCTCGACCCGGCGGTGCTGTTCGCGCCGCGGGAGGCCGTCGAGGGCAAGGCCGACGAGGTGCTGGACGCCGCCGCCGGCCTGGAGGGCCACATCTTCAACCTGGGGCACGGCGTGCTGCCGAACACCGACCCGGGCGCGCTGACCCGCCTCGTCGAGTACGTCCACGAGCGCTCGGCCCGCTGACCGCGCGGGCGGGCCACCGGTGCTCCGGCGGCCCGCCGTCCGCTCAGCCGCCCGCCTCCCGCACCGCGGCCGCCGCCTTGCGGGCCGCGACCAGGACCGGGTCCCACACGGGCGAGAACGGCGGCGCGTAACCGAGGTCGAGGGCGGTCATCTGCTCGACCGTCATCCGCGCCGTGAGCGCCACCGCCGCCACGTCCACGCGCTTGCCGGCGCCTTCCCGGCCGACGATCTGGACGCCGAGGAGGCGCCCGGTGCGCCGCTCGGCCATCATCTTCACGCGCATCGGGCGGGCGCCCGGGTAGTAGCCGGCGCGGCTGGTCGATTCGATCGTGACGGTCACGTACTTCAGGCCGACCGATTTCGCCTGCTCCTCCAGGAGGCCGGTGCGGGCGATCTCCAGGTCGCAGACCTTGGAGACGGCGGTGCCGACGACGCCGGGGAAGGTCGCGTAGTCGCCGGCCACGTTCGAGCCGATGACCTGGCCGTGCTTGTTGGCGTGGGTGCCCAGCGCGATGTGCCGGGTCCGGCCCAGCACCAGGTCCAGCACCTCCACGCAGTCCCCGCCGGCCCATACGTTCTCGTGGCCGCGCACCCGCATCGACAGGTCGGTGAGCAGCCCGCCGGTGTCGCCGAGCGGCAGGCCGGCCTGCTCGGCGAGGGTGGTCTCGGGCCGTACGCCCAGGCCCAGCACGATCACGTCGGCCGGATACTCGCCGTCGTCCTCGGTGGTCACCGCGCAGGCCCGCCCGGAGTCGTCGGTGCGGATTCCGGTGACGACCGCGCCGCGCACCGTCTCGATGCCCATTCCGCACATCGCCTCGTGGACGAGTGCCCCCATGTCGGGGTCGAGCGTGGACATCGGCTGCTCGCCGCGGTCCAGGACCGTCACGTCGTAACCGCGGGTGACCAGCGCCTCGGCCATCTCGACGCCGATGTAGCCGGCGCCCACCACGACGGCCTTGGTGCCCTCGGTGGCCTGGAGGGTGTCCAGCAGCGCCTGCCCGTCGTCCAGCGTCTGCACACCGTGCACGCCGGGCGCGTCGATGCCCGGCAGCGGCGGGCGCAGCGGCCGCGCGCCGGTGGCGATCACCAGCTTGTCGTAGCCGGTCCAGGACTCGGTGCCGCCGCCGTCCAGGTCGCGGGTGCGGACCCGGCCGCGGTCCGGGTCCAGCTCGATGACCTCGGTACGCATCCGTACGTCGATGTCGCGCTCGCGGTGCTTCTCCGGCGACCGGGCGATCAGGTCGTCCGGTCCGTCCACCGAACCGCCGACCCAGTACGGGATGCCGCAGGCGGAGTAGGAGGTGAAGTGACCGCGCTCGAACGCGACGATCTCCAGGTCCCCGGGCTTCCTCAGCCGCCGGGCCTGGGACGCGGCGGACATGCCCGTCGCGTCGCCGCCGATGACCACCAGTCGCTCCGCCATCGCGGGGTGCTCCCTTCTCGTGTACGGCCGTGTCCCGTGTACGGCCCTGCGCAGACCGTCTGTCCCGTACGGCGCAGATTACGGGTCAGAGCGGATAACCGGCCGGGGTGGCGCGGACCGTGGTCCAGCGGGTCTCGGTGAACGCGTCCAGGTTGGCCGTGCCGCCGAAGTGCGCGCCGGTGCCGGAGGCGGCGAGGCCGCCCATCGGCGCGACCGGCTCGTCGTTGACCGTCTGGTCGTTGATGTGCAGCAGTCCGGTCGGTATGCGCTCGGCCAGCTCCAGCGCGCGGGCGGTGTCCCGGGTGACGACGCCGAGTGCCAGCCCGTATGCGGTGTCGTTCGCCAGCGCCACGGCCTCGTCGGTGGTGTGGAATTTGCGTACCGGAGCGACTGGCCCGAAGACCTCCTCGGCGTAGGCGGGGGAGCGGTCGTCCACGTCGGCCAGGACGGTGGGCCGGTAGAACAGCTCGCGGTGGCTGCCGCCGGCCGCGAGCCGGGCGCCCGCCGCGGTACTCGCCTCCACCAGGCCGTGGATGCGGTCCCGCTGCCCGCGGTCGATCACCGGCCCGAGCTGGACGTCCTCGCGGTACGGATCGCCGACGGCGAGCGAGTCCGCCTTGGCCGCCAGCCGTTCGATGTACTCCTCGTACAAGGAGGCGTGCACGAGATGGCGGCCCGAGGACATGCAGATCTGGCCCTGGTGGAAGAAGGAGGCCCAGGCCGCGGCGGACATGGCGGCGTCCAGATCCGCGTCCTCCAGGACGAGGAAGGCGCTGTTGCCGCCCAGTTCCAGATGGGCCCGCTTCAGATGGCGCGCGGCGAGCGCGCCGACATTGCGGCCCGCGTTCGTCGAGCCGGTGAAGGAGATCACCCGGACGTGCCGGTCGCCGACCAGGGCCTGCCCGGCCTCCGTGCCGCCCGGCAGCACGTGCAGCAGCCCCTCGGGCAGCCCGGCCGCCGCGAAGACCGCCGCCACGGCGTGGCCGCCGCACACCGCGGTACGCGGGTCGGGCTTGAGGACGACCGCGTTGCCGAGCGCCAGGGCCGGGGCGACGGAGCGCATGGCGAGGACGAGCGGGACGTTGAACGGCGCGATGACGCCGACCACGCCGGCCGGCACCCGGGTCGCGTACGACAGGCGCGGCGCCGCGGAGGGCAGCACCTGGCCCAGCGGATGGTGGGCGAGGGCCGCGGCCTCGTAGCACTCCTCGGCGGCGGTCCGGATCTCGAACTCGGCCTTGCCGGGCACGCTCCCGGCCTCCCGGATGATCCACTCGGACAGCTCGGCGGCGTGCCGGGTGATCAGGTCCCCGGCCCGGCGCAGCACCGCGGCGCGCTCCGTGTACGGGGTGCGCGCCCAGGAGCGCTGGGCTGCCGCGGCCTCGGCGGCGGCGCTCTCCACGTCGGCGGGGGCGGCCAGGGTGAACGAGGCCAGCGGTTCGCCGGTCGCCGGTTCGACCGCCGTGGTCTCGCCGCCGTGCAGTGTGGGCCGGTGTGCCGGGTCGAGCAGGGGCATCGCGCAACCTCCGGTCGAGGGGAACGGTTGAGGAATGAACCAGTTCGGTTCATCCTCTCGCACCGGTGATCAACGAGGGCGACGGGGTGCGGGCCTTGCGGGCGCCGCTCCATGGAGGCAGCGTCACTGAGGACGGCGGGCGGCCGGGGAGGGGGCGGACCGTGTCCAAGGAGGACCTGTGGACGCGTACAGCGGTGACCGTGGCGGCGCTGCTCGGCCTCGCCCTCAAGCTCCTCGTCCCGGAGCGGGTGGACGCGACGGCCGTGGCGCTGCTCGTCCTCGCGCTGATCCCCTGGATGTCGACGATCCTCCAGCGGATCGACACGGTCGCGGGCGGCGTGGTGCTGCGCGAGATCAAGAAGACCCAGGCCGGTCAGCAACAGGAGATGGACCGGATGAAGTTCCTCTTCGAGCACCTGGTGCCCCGCGAGGAACTGCGGCACCTCCAGGCGCTCGCCGACGGGAGACCGCTGCCGTACGACAGCGGCTGCACCCGCCCGCTCCTCGACGCCGAACTGCGCCGCCTCACCGGCACGGGCCTGGTCGAACGACTGCCTGGGCGCACGTTCGCGCAGATGGGCGAGGTCGGGGACGTCCGGGAGCACTTCGCCATCACGGAGGCGGGCAGGGCGTATCTGGAGATACTGAACGGCTACCGGACCCGCGAGTGAGCGCTCCGTCCGGTCAGCGTTCGAGGGTGAGGGCGAGGCCCTGGCCGACGCCGATGCACAGCGCCGCCAGGCCGGTCCCGGCGCCGCGGGCGGCCAGCTGATGGGCCACCGCCCCGGCCAGCCGGGCCCCGGACGCCCCCAGCGGATGGCCGAGGGCGATGGCGCCGCCACGCGGGTTGACCACCTCCGGATCCAGACCCGGCCACTGCGCCAGACAGCCCAGCGCCTGCGCCGCGAACGCCTCGTTCAGCTCCACCACGGCCAGGTCCGCGAAACCGCGCCCGGCCTTGTGCAGGGCGCGGTGGACGGCCTCGATCGGGCCCAGGCCGAACAGCTGCGGCTCGATCCCGGTCACCGCGCCCGCGCCGATCCGCGCCAGCGGCTCGCGGCCGGTGGCCCGCAGCCCCTCCGCGTCGGCCAGCAGCAGGGCGGCGGCGCCGTCGCTCAGCGGGGAGGCATTGCCCGCCGTCACCGTGCCGCCGTCCTTGCGGAAGGCGGGGCGGAGCTTGGCCAGCGCCTCCGGGGTGGTGGTGGCGCGGATCGCCTCGTCGCGGGCCAGGTCGGTGTCCGGCAGCGGCACCACCTCAGCCTCGTACGCGCCCTCGTCCCAGGCGCGTGCCGCCTTGCGGTGACTGGCCAGCGCGAACGCGTCCTGCGCCGCCCGGTCGATGCCGAACTTCTCCGCGATCAGCTCTGCGCCCTCGCCCAGCGCCACCGTCCACTGCGGCGGCATGGCGGGGTTGGTCATGCGCCAGCCCAGCGTGGAGGAGAACAGCTCCTGATGCCCGGCCGGAAAGGCCCGCTCCGGCTTTTGCAGCACATAGGGGGCGCGGCTCATCGACTCCACCCCGCCCGCCAACATGATGTGCGCGTCGCCCAGGGCGATGGCGCGGGCGGCCTGGATGACGGCCTCCAGGCCGGAGCCGCACAGCCGGTTGACGGTCACCCCCGGCACCGTCACCGGCAGCCCGGCCAGCAGCACCGCCATCCGCGCCACATTCCGGTTGTCCTCCCCCGCCCCGTTCGCATCCCCGAACACCACATCATCGATCCGCGCCGGATCCAGCTGCGGGGTGCGCTCCACCAGCGCCCGCACCACATGCGCCGCCAGATCATCGGGACGGGTCCCCGCGAGCGCACCGCCGTACCGGCCGATCGGCGTCCGCACCGCATCCACGACATACACATCACGGGCGCCCCAAGCGCCTCGTGCACCCTGCTCTGTCATCAGCCCGCCCGCCCTGTCCGCTCGAAGATCGGCGCTACCGCCCCGAGTCTTTGCCCGCCGCGCACGGCTGTCAACGGGCCCCTGGGCCGTCACCCTCCCGTGCGGTGTCCGTGCCCTCCGGCGCGGCTTCCGTGGGGAACTGCTGCGGCGGCGCCGGGGGGACGTCGAACGTCCGCGTACGCCTCAGCAGCCGGCCCCGCAGCACCCGCCACAGCCCGTACCCCAGCGCTCCGGCCGCGAGGAACGGCAGCGCAGCGCCGACCGCCACCAGCAGCCACCGCACCCCCGCCGTGAAGGCGTCCCAGCCGCCGCTGAGCGCGTCCCCGAAGGTGGTCTCCCCGTCGTCGTCCGCCGCGTCCGGCTCGCGCAGCACCAGCGTGACCGTGGCCATGCCGGTCTGCTCCTTCAGGGACTTCAAGCGCGCCTGCAGGGACTCCAGTTCCGACTGGCGGCGGCTGAGTTCGGACTCCAGCGTGACGATGTCGCCGATCGATGTGGCCTTGTCCATCAGTGCCCGCACCCGCGCCACGCTGGCCTGTTGCGACGTGATGCGGCTGTCGGTGTCCACGACCTGGTCGGTCACGTCCTTCGCCGAGACCTGGCGCTCCTTGAGCGTGCCCAGGCGGGAGAGCCGGTCCAGCAGTCCGTCGTACGCCTCGGGCGGCACCCGCAGGACGACCCGGGAGCGCTCCCGGCCGTCGCCGTCCCGGTCGGTGGACTCGTCCTCGACGTAGCCGCCGGTGCCCTTCGCCGCCGTACGGGCCTTGGCCAGCGCTCCCGGTACGTCCGCGGCCTCGACGGTGACCGTCGCCGTACGGATGATCTGCGCCGTCGAGACCTGCGTGGGCTTGCCGGTCGCGCTGCCCGTCCCGGACCCGGCCTTGCCGTCGGCTGGCGCCTTCGGGCCGACCATGCCCTGCTCGCCCCGCGCGGAGCCCTTGTCGGCCTGCGGCGCGCTCGCCGGCTTGGAGTCGCCCTGTCCGGCGGCCCCGCACCCCGCGACCGCGAGGGACGCCGCGAGCAGCGCTCCCGCGGCCGCCCGCCGCGCTCCGTACGCCCGACTCGCTGTGCCCATGATCCGTACCCCCCGAAGTGGTGTGCTGTCGTTGCCACTTCGACGGGGCGGGGGAGCCGTGGGTTGCCGTTTGTGGGTCGCGATGCGGTCACGGTCCGGACTCCGCGCGGACTCCGCAGGAGGGGGCTTCTGAGAGAGTGGGGGCATGAGCACAGCGCACACCAGTACGGGCCGCGCGCCCGGAAGTCACGTCGTCGTCATCGGTGGGGGCATCTCGGGCCTGGCGGCGGCCCACCGATTGCTCGGTGGCGGCGCGCGGGTGACCGTACTGGAAGCCTCCGGGCGGCTGGGCGGCAAGCTGCGCGCCGGGGAGATCGCGGGCGTACCGGTCGATCTCGGCGCCGAATCGATGCTGGCCAGGCGGCCGGAGGCGGTGGACCTGGCGCGTGCCGTGGGCCTCGGGGACCGGCTGCAGCCGCCCACCACCGCGACCGCCGCCCTGTGGACGCGCGGCGCGCTGCGGCCGATGCCCAAGGGCCATGTGATGGGCGTGCCCGGTGACCTGGGCCTGCTGGCCGCCTCCGGCGTGATCTCCGCCGAGGGCATGGCGCGGATCTCCGAGGACGAGACGCTGGCGCGTACGGAGGTCGGCGCGGACGTGGCGGTCGGCGCGTATGTCGCCGAACGGCTCGGCCGCGAGGTCGTGGACCGGCTCGTCGAACCGCTGCTCGGCGGCGTCTACGCGGGCGACGCCTACCGGATCTCGATGCGCGCCGCCGTACCGCAGCTCTTCGAGGCCGCGCGCGCCGAGCGCTCGCTGATCGAGGGCGTACGGGGCATCCAAGCGCGCGCGGCGGCGCGCGCCGACGGGTCCGGCCAGGCGCAGGCGCCGGTGTTCATGGGCATCGACGGCGGTGTGGGCACGCTGCCGGGCGCCGTCGCCGATGCGGTAAGGGCCGCGGGCGGCACCATTCGTACCGAAACCCCCGTACGGGAGCTGCGCCGCACCGCCGACGGCTGGCGCGTCGTCCTGGACGGCGGGGACGGCCCGGCGGCGCTGGACGCGGACGCCGTGGTCCTGGCGACGCCGGCGCCCGCGGCCGCCCGGCTGCTGGCCGCCGAGGCGCCCGTCGCCGCCACCGAGCTGTCCGCCGTCGAGTACGCCTCCATGGCCCTGGTGACCATGGCCTTCCGCCGCGCGGACGTGGAGGCGGCGCTGTCCGGCAGCGGCTTCCTCGTCCCGCCGGTCGACGGCCGCAAGATCAAGGCGTCCACCTTCGCGAGCAACAAGTGGGGCTGGCTCGCGGACGCCGACCGGGACCTGTTCGTGCTGCGCACCTCCGTGGGGCGGTACGGCGACGAGGCCGACCTGGCGCGCGACGACGCCGACCTGGTGGACCTGTCGCTGCGCGACCTCGGCGCGGCGGTCGGGCTGGCCGTCCGGCCCGTGGCGCAGCAGGTCACCCGCTGGGACGGCGGGCTGCCGCAGTACCCGGTCGGCCACCTGGAGCGGGTGGCCCGCATCCGGACCGAGGCCGGCAAGCTGCCCGGCCTGCGGGTATGCGGGGCGCTCTACGACGGCGTGGGCATTCCGGCCTGCATCGCGTCGGCCCGCGCGGCCGCGGACGACATCTTGGACACCCTGCCGCGAGCCGCCGCACCGGCCGAGTGAGAATGGACCCATGACTGACGCTTCCGCCCCCGCTCCCGAGAAGACCCCGAACGCCGGCAAGAAGGCGAAGGACCTGAACGAGGTCATCCGCTACACGCTCTGGTCGGTGTTCAAGCTGCGCGACGTGCTGCCCGAGGACCGCACCGGCTACGCCGACGAGGTCGAGACGCTGTTCGCGCAGCTCGCCGCCAAGGACGTCGTGGTGCGCGGCACGTACGACGTCTCCGGTCTGCGCGCCGACGCCGACGTGATGATCTGGTGGCACTCGGAGAGCTCCGACGCGCTCCAGGAGGCGTACAACCTCTTCCGCCGCACCAGGCTCGGCCGCGCGCTGGAGCCGGTGTGGTCGAACATGGCGCTGCACCGCCCGGCCGAGTTCAACAAGTCGCACATCCCGGCGTTCCTGGCCGACGAGGTCGCCCGCGAGTACGTGAGCGTCTATCCCTTCGTGCGGTCCTACGACTGGTACCTGCTCCCCGACGAGGACCGCCGCCGGATGCTCGCCGACCACGGCAAGATGGCCCGCGGCTTCCCGGACGTGCGCGCCAACACGGTGCCGTCCTTCTCGCTGGGCGACTACGAGTGGATCCTCGCCTTCGAGGCCGACGAGCTGTACCGCATCGTCGACCTCATGCGCCACCTGCGCGGCTCCGAGGCGCGGCTGCACGTCCGCGAGGAGGTGCCGTTCTACACCGGCCGCCGCAAGCCGGTCGCCGAGCTGGTCGCCGGGCTGGCCTGAGCCGGCGGGGCCGTACCGGGACGGCCGTACCGGTCCCGGACAGCGTGACAGGCCGGGTGCGCCACCCGGCCTGTCACTCACTGCGCGGTTCGCCGCGCTACTTGCTCCCGTGCTTCCTGGCCGTCGGCGGCACCGGCTTGGGCTCCGCGCGCGGCCCGCAGTACGTGTCCCGCGCCGGGGTCCGCCCGGTCAGCAGATACCGCTCCACATACTGGTTGGCGCAGGTGTTCGTGCCGAACGAGACGCCGTGTGTACCCGCGCCGCGCTCGGTCACCAGCGACGAGCCGGGCAGCCGGCGCCGCAGCTCGACCGCGCCGGCGTGCGGTGTGGCGGCGTCCCGCTCGGCCGACAGCAGCAGTACCGGCGGCAGCGCGCCCGGCGCCGTACGCACGTCCACCGGGCGGTGCGGCGCGCCGGCCGGCGGCATGGCCGCTTCGTCCACGTCCGCCGCGTAGCCCATCGGGTCCTGTACGGCGGACGCGCCCCTGGGCGAGAAGCGGGGCCAGAAGGCGCACGGCACGTTCATCCAGGCGTTGTCCCAGGTCTCGAAGGGCGCCACCCGCGCGCTCGCGGTGTTGTCCCGGTCCCAGACCCGCAGGTCACGCGGCCACAGCCCGTCGTTGCACTCCACCGCCGTGTAGACCGCGTTGCTGTTCTCGTCCGCCTTCGCGCCGTCCGGCAGCGGGGTGGCCTGCTTGAGGAGCGGCTTCGGGTCGCCCTTGACGTACGCGGCGAGCGCCGCCGCGCGCACCGGCCAGTACGCGTCGTTGTAGCCCGTTTTGAGGAACGCCGCCTGGAGCTGCGCCGACCCGACCTTTCCGCCCAGCGGCTTGCGGTCCAGCCGCGCCCGCACGGTGTCGTACGTGCGCAGTACCGCCCGCGGTGTCGTACCCAGGTGGTAGACCTTGTGGTGCCTGGCCACCCAGCGGGCCCAGTCCTGCCAGCGGCGCTCGAAGCCGATGTTCTGGGCGAGATTGTTGCGGTACCAGACCTGCCGGGGGTCGGGGTTGACGACGCTGTCGAAGACCATGCGGCGGACGTGGCCGGGGAAGAGCGTCGCGTACACGGCCCCGAAGTAGGTGCCGTAGGAGGCGCCCATGAAGGTGAGCTTCTTCTCGCCGAGCCCGGCGCGCAGCATGTCCAGGTCGCGGGCGTTGTTGGCGGACGTGAAGTGGCGCAGCGCCGGGCCCGCGTTGCGTGCACAGCCCTGCGCGTACGCCTTCGCCTCGGCGAACTTCTTCCGCTTGAACGCCTCCGGGGGAAGCTTCGGGCTCCGGCTCGGGATCTTGGCGAACTCCGCCGGGTCCTGGCAGGACAGCGGCGCCGAGCGCCCGACGCCGCGCGGCGCGTACCCGACGAGGTCATAGGCCCGCGCCGTCTTGCGCCACCGGTCCAGCTGCCCGTACAGCGGGAAGTTCATGCTGGACGCCCCGGGGCCGCCCGGGTTGAAGACGAGCGAGCCCTGCCGCTCCCTGGGGGAGCCGGTGGCGCGGGCCCGGCTCACGGTGAGGGAGATCTTCTTGCCCTTGGGGTGGGCGTAGTCCAGCGGGACGGCGAGGCGGCCGCACTCCACGCCGGCCGGCAGGTGCTCCTCGGGTGCGCAGCGGCCGAAGGCGATCCGGGGCGGCGCGGGGGCCGGGGGCCTGACCGGGGCCTCGGCGGGCCGGGTGGTGCCGCCGGCCGGGACGGCGACGAGGGCGGACAGGACCAGCGACCCGAGGGTGCCGTACAGCGCTACTGCTTTCACAAGCCGTCCCTTCGTATGGAGGCGCCCTACAGACGCCCGGTGCGCATACAAAAGGGATAGTTGGGGCGAGGGTTGGGCTTGTAAAGCACCGCGCTCCGGTGTCGGGAGCTATGCCCCCAACGAGTGGAGCGCGGTGCGGGGGTCACGGCCGTTCGGCTCGTACAGCCTTGCGTGCGTACGGTCCCGTGTTCCTCAGCGGCAGCGGCGGCCGGAGTTGATGCACGCCACCGCGCGCGCCATCAGGTCGCGCGGCATGAAGTTGGCGAAGTCGGCGTGGTCGGTCACCGGCTTGCGCAGCTGCTCGGGGAAGCTGTCCAGGGCGAAGGCGCGCGGCCGGGGGGTGACGGCGTAGGTCAGCCGCATCTGGAGCCGGGGCACGGCCTTCGTGCCGGCGGGGCAGCGGCCGGAGGCCCGGTCGGGGAAGACGAGGTGGGTGCGGTGGTTGGCGCTGTCCTTGTTCGTCCCGTCCCAGCAGCTGGGGAAGTCCAGGACGCGTACGGCCCGGCTGCCGCCGGGGCACAGCGGGTACTTGTCCGCCAGCCGCCGGTCCTCGAAGCCGGTGCAGGTCCACTGCGCCCGCGCGTTGGCGGTGCCGTTGGTGAACGCCTTGGCGTCGCCGGTGATGGCGCGCAGGCCCTCGGGCATGGCGGCGACCTTGCCCGCCGGGCTGCCGCGGAAGGTCAGCGAGACCGAGGACGGCGTCAGCACCCGCCCCACGTTCCCGTCCGCCGGATCCTGCCCGTTGTCGCCGCTCGGGCCGTCCCCGCCACTGAGGCGGCGCAGTACGGGCCAGAAGTACGCCGACTTGTCGCCGCGGGCGCAGGTGGTGCCGGCCGCGCGCAGCGAGCCGTCGGTGGAGAAGGCGTCCGTGGAGCGGTTGCCGACGTAGTCGTGCAGGT
Source organism: Streptomyces sp. NRRL F-5755 (assembly GCF_001279365.1). NCBI lineage: Bacteria > Bacillati > Actinomycetota > Actinomycetes > Kitasatosporales > Streptomycetaceae > Streptomyces > Streptomyces sp. NRRL F-5755. The sequence goes on from NZ_LGCW01000030.1 coordinate 43,301, forward strand.
GGTGGGCGCCGTTGCGGACACCGGGAGTGACGATGAAGTTGTCGGGGTTGTTGTGCCGCTCCTCGTTGCGGCCGCAGTCGCTGGTGAAGGTGCCGGTGGACGCGCCGGGTTCGTCGCGCGGAGGGCGGGGGCCGGGGCGTACGGAGCGGATGTCGGCGAAGTCCCCTGCGGCCGGGGCGCTTTGGCCCGGCCCGGTGGAGCCGCTGGGGGTGCCGGAGCCGGTCGGGCCCGCGGGGCCGTCGGGGGCGCCTGCCGGGGTGCGCGAGGATCCGGCGGAAGCGCTGGTGGAGGCGTCGGCGGGGGCGTTGTCAGTGGGGTCTGTCACGCTGGGTGACGAGGGTGAAGGTGACGGATCGACGGGCGGGGACCCGGACGGGGGAGTGGCGTTGTGAGCCGAGGCGTTACCGGTGACGGAGACGAAGGTGCCGGCCGAGCCGAGCACGGCGAGCAGGGCGATCAGCACGAGGTGCTTGGCGCCGAGCCGGCGCCGGTGCCGTGGGAGCTGCGGGGGCTTGTGGGGTGGTGGCGCCGGTCGTGGCGGTGGCGAAGGGCGGGGGCTTTGCGGGGGCTTTGGGCTCGCGGAGTGCCGGGGGTCGGGCATGGGCGATCACTTCTTCCCGTTCTCTCGGGGGTGTTGACGCCGGCCTTCGGGGACCGGGCGGATTCCGGGGCCCCGGTGGCGGTGGCGGGTGGCGTGGCGGGCGGAGGCAGGGCATACGTCGCCGATGGGGGGACGGGGGTGGGTGTGGCGGGCGGCGGGGCCAGGGGCGGGGGGGGGGGCG